>JBKOYE010000111.1:0-8452 GCA_046725275.1 Verrucomicrobiota bacterium | reverse complement strand
ATAGACCTGGGGCATTATGCCCGACTGTTCGAATCCAAGGGCGCACTCCTTTCCGGTGATATTTCGCCCAACTATTCGACGCTGCGCAATGAGGTCATTCGGCGAGTCGTCAGATATTTCCCAAACTTAAAGGTAATTTTTCTGGCGCGTGATCCGGTTGAGCGAGTGTGGTCGCACTTGTCCATGGAAGTGCGCTACCGCCAGATCGAACCGTTTGACGTGACTGATATCGACGAAGTCAATCGGAATTTGCTCCGCCGAGGGATGCTCTTGCGTTCGTACCCCAGCGCACTCGTCGCGCGATGGAAACGTTATGTTCATCCAGACCGCTTTCGCATTTATTTCTTTGATGACCTACAAAGAAATCCCACTGAACTGCGGCGTTCCATCCTCGATTTTCTAGGTGCTGATCCAGAGAAGGCAGGCGGTCGGGTGACGGCCGACTACAACAGTTGGACCAAGATGGAAAAGCTTCTGCTTACAGATAAAGTCCGTTCGCATCTGGCTCAGTTCTTCAAGAAAGAGCTAAAGACTTGTGCGCAGCGGCTCGGTGGGCCAGCCAGAAATTGGCCGGCGCGATACGGTTTTTGATTGCTCCTTTCCTTCGGGGACTTGCTGGACGATATCGATCTCTTCTTCTGGTGTGACTGGATAAGCTGAGGGCTGAGCGTCCGCTGTCCTCAGCGGATCGTCGTGGCTACACGACGCGCGCGGCAGTTGCGCTGAGCACAGCATCCGCCGCACCGCTAAATGTCGTTCACTCTCCGGTCAGGCGCGCTTCTGCCAAATCCAGGTCGCGCTGAATGCGACGTAATGCGTCGTCGTTAATCACGCGCTCATTTCGCAAACGAATAATGGTTTTCCGTTCCACGCGCAGCGCTTCGTGTTGCAAACGCTGATACTGCGGTGTAGCGATCTCGCCCCGGCAATCGTCAGGATTGTCGGCGCAAAGTTGCAATTGCTCGATTCGCTCGTCGTATTCTGCGCGGAGCCGATCTGCCGCGTCTGGCGAAAACTTAGCGTTTGCGCGCGCTTTCTCAATCCATTCGAGCGCCGCCTTGTTTGCTTCCAACCGCGCCAGCCGCTCCTCTTCATCAGTCTTTGCATCGCGTGGGACGCGCAGTTTCCGAATCAACAGCGGCAGCGTCAGACCTTGCAGGACCAGCGTGACGAGGATCACTGAGAAGGCGACAAACAAAATATAATCGCGCCCCGGAAACGGCTGGCCATTGGTTAACGCCAGCGGCAATGCAAACGCCGCGGCAAGTGAAACAACACCACGCATGCCTGCCCAACCGACAATGGCAGTATGCTGCCACGATGGAATTTGGTCGCGCGTCCGTCGTTCGCTTTTAAGCAGGCGCGACAGATAAGTCGCTGCTATCACCCACGCGAAACGGACGAAAATCACGCTCGCGCAAATAGTGATTGCACTAACAATCGCGCCCCTTAGCGATTCACGATTCCACGCGTGCAAGATTCGGGGAAGTTGCAGGCCGATGACAATAAAGACGAAACCATTGAGAAGGAACACAATCGTTTCCCAAAACGCGTAAGCTTGCAGCCGCGTTCGGGCCGTAATCATGAGCGGCGAGTGCCAGCCAAGAAAAATGCCGGCGGCAACAGTCGCCAAAACGCCAGAACCATGCAGGTGTTCAGCCGTCAGGTAAGCGATAAAAGGAGTGAGGAGAGAGATTGTGATCTGGACCGGCGGGTCGTCGAGATGGCTTTGCACCCAACGCATCGCCACGCCGACAAGCAAGCCGATTCCGACCCCGGCAACCGCCGCCCAGACAAAGCGGCCCGCCGCATACGCTGGCGAGAAAGTCCCGGTAAGCAGTGCGGCGACCGCAAACTGCAGGGCGACGAGCGCAGTGGCATCATTTACCAGACTCTCGCCCTCGAGGATTACCTGTATGCGGTGGGGAACCCCAAGCCGGCGAATGATCGCAGTCGCCGCAACCGTATCTGGCGGCGAAACAATCGCGCCCAGCGCAAACGCAGCCGCCCAGGGAAGCGCCGGCACAATGGAATGCGCGACCCAGGCAACTGCCAACGTTGTCGCTAGCACGAGCCCGATTGCGAGCAGGAGTATCGGCCGCAGATTTCGCCGAAAGTCACGCCACGATGTGAACAACGCCGCAGGATAAATTAGCGCCGGAAGAACGAAGTAGAACACCACGTCGGGATTGAGTCTCACCTCCGGCAAGCGCGGCACGAAACTCGAAGCCAGCCCGCCGAGAACGAGCACGATCGGATACGGCAGCGTAATCTTGTGCGCCAGCACGGCCAGAACGGCGACGGCTGCGAACAAAAGGACAATGATTTCGGCCTGGTGCATGGATCACGCTAAGATGCGGAGTAATGGAGTAACGGGTTTTCGTCCGCCCAACACTCGCATTACTCCATTACTCCGCCTTTGCCTGTTTTACCCGTGCGCGGTTCGCCTGAAGCTCCGCCAGATGTTTTTCCGACCATCGGCAAAGCCCCTGCAATGGCTCAATCAATGTGCGTCCCAATCTCGTGAGCGAATATTCCACCTTCGGCGGCACGACGGGATGCACGACGCGTTGCACCAGGCCGTCGCGCTCGAGGCTGCGCAGAGTTTGGGTGAGCATTTTTTGAGAAATCCCGCCGATTTCGCGCTGAAGTGCGGCGTACCGCATCGTGCCGCCCGCGAGAATCTGGATTACGAGCGCAGTCCATTTGTCAGCAATCCGGTCAAGCACGAGCCGGGACGGACACCGTGGATCGAGCACGGACGGAACGGAAGAGCCTTTTGGCATCGCTTCTGTGTAAAACAGCTCCTTCGCAGGTGCAAGCCGGAGGGTAACATTCCAAATGGTGCGTATAGCTCCAGATCGTGTGTAGTTGACTCCTGGTTTCAGTGTCCGAAATTAAAGCATGAGCATCACAGCTCCTGCGAAAAAGAGCTCTGGTTCGATGGACTTTCTTTTCAATGAGACAGACGCCCGCCCTTCGCAACCAGTTCGCGAGGCGACACAGCCGGATGACTCGGATCTGCTTGACGCGTATTCGCGTACGATAGTCGGTGCAGTGGCGCGCGTCGCCCCGGCCGTAGTGAATATCGAGATCAAACAACGCGTCCGCGCACGGCGTGGGGAACGCGAACTCAGCGGGAACGGCTCTGGGTTCGTGATCACACCCGATGGATTTGTGCTGACAAACAGCCACGTTGTTCACGACGCGGCCTCGATTACGGTAAACTTGTCGGACGGACGTGAGTATCCGGCCCGATTAACAGGCGATGATCCGGATACCGATCTAGCTGTCATTCGAATCGACGCGCCGCAGCTCACGCACGTGCGCCTGGCCGACTCTGAGAATCTGCGAGTTGGCCAGCTGGTGATCGCGATTGGAAATCCGCTAGGCTTTGAAGCGAGCGTGACGACCGGCGTGATCAGCGCGCTTGGTCGCTCAATGCATGCGCAATCTGGCCGTTTGATCGACAACATCATTCAGACCGATGCTGCGCTGAATCCGGGCAACTCCGGCGGCCCATTGGTCAATTCAGCCGGTGAAGTTGTGGGTGTAAACACGGCGATGATCCGACCCGCGCAAGGCATCTGCTTCGCGATCGGCAGCAACACGGCGAAATTTATAGCGGGCTGGCTCATCAAAGACGGAAAGATCCGCCGTAGCTACATCGGTGTCGCCGGGCAGAACATGCCGATTCATCGGCGGATCGTGCGTTTTTACGGTTTGCCGCTCGAGACCGGCGTGCTCGTTGTCTCAGTCGAGAAGAACAGCCCCGCCGAACGGGCCGGCTTGCGCGAGGGCGATCTGATCGTGGCGTTCAATGACCAGCCGATCGGGAGCGTGCACCATCTGCACAAGGTTTTGGTCGGAGAACAAATCAACGTCAGCGCCGGCCTCACCATCATTCGGCGCACTGAAAAATTGGACTTGTCGATCTTGCCTGCGGAATCGCGGCCCGCAACGTAGCGCGAACTGTAGCCACAGCGCTACCCTGCCCGCCCAGCGTACCGATGGCGGCTCGCCGGTCCGGGTGTGCAGAAATTTTTGAAAGCATTGGACGGCCCAGAGGGCCATGGCTACAACTTCTGGTTCATCTCTCGGAGGCGATGAGAATTCTCATTATTGGCAGCGGCGGCCGCGAACACGCGCTTACATGGAAGCTGCGGCAATCGCCGCATGCGGACAGGATTTTTTGCGCGCCGGGAAATGCGGGCACCGGCGACGTTGCCGAGAACGTAGCGATTGCCGCGAGCGATATGCAGGCGCTCGTTCGGTTCGCGAAGGAAAACCGCGTGGATCTGGCGGTGGTTGGCCCAGATGATCCACTTGCCGCGGGAATCGTCGATCTGTTCACGGACGAAAAATTGCCCGCGTTTGGTCCGGACAGATCTGCAGCGCGGATCGAATCATCAAAGATTTTTGCAAAGGAATTGATGCGTGCGCAAAAAATTCCTACCGCGGAAGCGCGGACGTTTTCTGACAGCAGTGAAGCGCTTCGCTACTGCGAGCGGGTGAAATTTCCCGTCGTGATTAAAGCAGACGGCCTTGCGCTGGGCAAAGGAGTCATCATCGCCACGGACGCTGCCACGGCGAGATCGACAATCGATGAGATGATGAATCAAGCCCGTTTCGGCCACGCTGGCCGGCGGGTGGTGATCGAAGAATTTTTGCGAGGCACGGAATGCTCGCTGCACGCACTGGTGGACGGAAAAAATTATCTTCTGCTGGAGTCTGCCCGCGATCACAAGCGCGCATTAGACGGAGATCAAGGGCCGAACACTGGCGGGATGGGCTCCTTCAGTCCCGCCAATAATTGGAACAGTAAGTTACAATCTGGGTTTGAGACTGAAATCATGCAGCCGTTGCTGCGCGGTCTTGTTACGGAAGGCGTCATGTTTCGCGGACTTCTTTATCCGGGGTTGATCATCACCAGCGATGGGCCGCGAGTCCTCGAGTTTAATTGCCGGTTCGGCGATCCGGAGACGCAGGCGCTTTTGCCGCGGATGAAATCGGACCTGTTGCCACTTTTGGCGGCGACGATCGACGGAAAAATCGATCGATGCGCGATTGAATGGCATACGCGCGCTACGGTCACGGTTGTGCTCGCGTCGGCCGGATATCCTGGCAAATACGAAACTGGAAAATCAATTTCAGGTCTCGATGACGCGGCAAGCCTGGAGGATGTCCAGATTTTTCATGCCGGAACTCAACGCGAAGGCGGTGAAGTAAAGACTGCGGGCGGTCGCGTGCTCGCCGTCACGGCGCTCGGGTCCACACTCGAAGCGGCGCGGGCACGCGCATATGAGGCCGTGTCGCTTATTCGTTTCGAGAACTGTCATTACCGGCGCGACATTGCTCTGAATGCTGTTGCGGCTAACATGAGCAACTTGTTGTGATATCTCGATTTTTTCTGGCGACGTTTGTCCTCTCACTGCTTGGCCTTAATCTGGCGGCGCAATCATCCGCGCCGACATCGCCCTCGATCACGCCTGCGGGAAAAGCGTCGCAGTCTGCACAAAACCCGCCTGCACTGGCAGCCCCTTCACCCTCGGCCACGCCTACCATGGAAGAGTTGGTGAACTCGTTAGGCCCGACCGACCTGCAAGCGTTCATAACGCTCCTGAAATCCAACTTCACAGACCAGGACGCGATCACCGATACCGAGTTGAATCGAGCAACTGTCGAGGGTCTGTTGGTACGGCTGCCGCGTGGAATCACGCTTTTGGCCAGCAAAGAGAGCGTCCCTGGTTTAACGCCAGGCGCGTTTTATAGCGAGGTCATCGCCGGGCGCACCGGCTACGTCCGGCTTGGATTATTGAACAACGCCAATCTTCAAGCTCTTGACAAGGCACTCAGCGGTTTCGCCGGAAAAAAAATGAACGACGTGATCGTCGATCTTCGCGCGAGTCCAGCTACGAATGATTTGTCGCTGGCCGCGGACTTCGCGAAACGATTTTGTCCAAAAGGCAAACCTCTCTTTACGTTGCGTAAACCGGCGGGACGTCAGGATCGCGTATTTACTTCCGATCGTGAGCCGGCATTTCGCGGCTTGATCATGGTGCTCGCCGATGGCGACACGACCGGCGCGGCCGAAGCGATTGCGGCGGCGCTGCGCTTTTACAACAAGGCGCTAATCATTGGCCAACCAACTGCGGGTCGCGCCGCCGAATATTCGGATCTGCCGCTGCCCGGCAGCAAGATTCTGCGGCTGGCAGTGGCTGAAATGATTTCACCCGAGGGGCGTTCATTGTTTCCCGAAGGTGTAAACCCGGATTTGCCCGTCGAGATGTCGCTGGCAGAGAAGCGGCAGATCTTTCAATCGAGCAGCGAAAAGGGAATGGGCCCATTTATTTATGACATCGCCCGGCCGCACATGAGTGAAGCTGCTCTGTTAGCAGGGACGAATCCCGACTTGGAAGCCGCCGAAGCCGCACAGCAGCGTCGCGGCCGGGCACCGGAAAAACCCGCGCCGCACGATCCGGTTTTGCAGCGGGCGCTCGATGTGGTGACCTCTCTGGAAGTTTATCAGAAACGATAGACGCGGCTCTCTGCCTGGTCGTTTGCTTATAGATGTCCGCGTCAGATGCCGTTCGTTCGAGTGCCCGTTTTATTGAGTTGACGAAATTCTTCGATTTTGCTCAGAATCAGCGACGTGACGCCGCTCGAAGAATGTATCGGCTACAAATTCCGCAATTCGTTGTTGTTGGCCGAAGCGCTCACGCACCCCAGTGTGGGCCACGAAGCGCAGCGTTATCATTTTGATTATCAGCGCCTCGAATTCCTCGGCGACGCCGTTCTTCAGCTTGTGATTACGGAATATTTATTTAGCAATTTTCGAGTCGCAGCGGAAGGACAACTCACGAAATTGCGTTCACGGCTGGTCTCACGCGATGCGTTGAGAACGCATGCTGCTGCGCTCGACCTAGGCCGTTACATTTTGATGGGGCGCGGTGAAGAAGCCAGTGGCGGCCGGGAGCGTACGTCCACGTTGGCGGATGCGTTCGAAGCACTCATCGGCGCGCTTTACATCGATGGTGGGCTCGAGGTGGCGAAGAATTTCATTCTGACGCAGACCCGCGACGATCTACAAAGACTGGCGGAAGAGCCGGTGGACATTAATCCGAAGGGCGATCTTCAGGAACTGTTGCAGAGCATCTCTCCGCGCAGTCCGAATTACGAATTGGTTTCACACAGCGGGCCTGAGCATGAAAAGACATTTGTCTCACAAGTTGTTTGGGAGGGAATTATTCTTGGCCAGGGCAGCGGTCGCAGCAAGAAACAGGCTGAAACCGCGGCTGCGCTTGAAGCGCTGCAACTAAGGCGTTGGGAAAAAAAGTCGTAGTTCGCCGCTTCGCGCGCTGCGGTCAGATCGAATGGTTCAGCGCATCGATGTTTCCGACAGGACCGGGTTTCCAGCGGAAATGTCGCGCAATGGATTTGGTAACAAATCTTTTGGCCCGCGCGATCGCCTCTGCCAACGCGAGACCGGACGCCAGACCAGCCGTGATCGCGGCTGAATAGGTGCAACCGGTTCCGTGCGTCGCCACTCCGCGAACAAACGGCGCGAAGAACTCTGTCAGTTGGCCATTGTGAAAAAGTAAATCAATCGCGTTGTCGCCTCGAAGATGGCCGCCTTTCAAAAGGATCGAGGCACGAAATTTCTTCGTGAGCGTCTTCGCCGCTTCCTCCATCTGTTCCCGGCTTTTGATTCTCGTCCCCAGCAATAAAGCCGCTTCGTGGAGATTTGGTGTGATGAGCGTTGCGAGCGGAAAAAGCTTGTTTTTGTAAGCGTCGATAGCTGCGGGTTCCAGAAGCCGGTCGCCACTGGTAGCAATCATTACAGGATCGACCACGAGTGGAATACGTCGTGCGAATTTTCTGCCGATCGGTTGAATCGCCTTTGCCACAGCGGAAATGATCTCCGCCGAGCAGAGAAGGCCGGTCTTGATCGCGCCGACTTGGAAACTTTCGATCAGCACTTCGATTTGCTTGCGAACCATTCTCGCCGTGACCGCTTCAATCCGTGAAACTTTACCGGGAATTTCCGCGACGATGCAGGTCACCGCGGTCAATCCATAAACGCCAAGTGCGGAGAATGTTTTGAGATCCGCTTGGATCCCGGCGCCGGCGCTGCTGTCGGAGCCTGCGATGGTCAGCGCTACGGGAACTGTAGCAGCGCTCTGTGAGCGCCGACTGCGTTGCTTACCCATTGGATTCGGCGGTCGCAGACCGCCGCTACAAAAATTACGCGCCGTTCCCGTCGTTTCCGATCGCTTCGACCGGGCAGCCTTCCATCGCTTCTTTGCAGAGCCCTTCTTCGTCCGGCGTCTCCGGCTGCTTGTACACGTAGGAGTGCCCGCCGTCATCGTTTCGTTTGAAATTGGCGGGGGCCGTTTCGCGGCACAAATCGCAGTCGATGCACTGATCATCGACGTAGAATTTGCCCGGTACG
>JBKOYE010000039.1:0-4523 GCA_046725275.1 Verrucomicrobiota bacterium | reverse complement strand
CCACCGGCAACCCTACCAGATTCGCGGAGCTTTTGGAGCGCCCATTCAAGATCGGATGCCGTGAATCGGCCGCTCTCCCAGTTCGTCACCGCCTCTTCAATGCGCAGGCAATCGAGATCGATTGTGACGTAGATATTTTCGCCAGCGAGACGTTTTGAAAAATCTTCAAAAGACTCGTGCCAATTGTCCCGCAAAATTGCGCCCTTGCGCTGTTGATTTTTCGCAGGCCGATCGTCTGCCCACGGGTGCACCTCAAGAATTCCCGCGCGTTCAGCGCGGCGGTTGCCGAAAATCTGGTGCGGCCACCAGCATTCGAAATTGCCGCAACCCCAAACACTCACGCGCCGTATATTTGGAAGCTCCAGTGCGCGATTGACCCATCCCCCACAGGCCCATTTCGGCGGGCGCACGTCCCAATCCGGATGGTTGTCGAAGGAGACGAGAACGATCGGTCCGGTAACAGTCCGCAGCCGAAGCGCGGTTAGATGATGAAAATCGCCCGAGCCGTAGAGCAGCAGAAACGGCGTCGTGAGATTCGCCTCGTGCTCGCGATAAAATTGTTCGATCAGCCGTGGCGGCGCGGAGAATCGCAACTGCGGCCCCCATTTACGCACATCGATTGTACGAAACCCGAGCGATTCGTTAGGCCAGGCGTCATCCAGATTGAGATGAAGAGCGCGATTGGTCAAAGACTAGCGGTGCGCTGCTGGAAAAAGTTCAGCATCGGCGGCCTTCGCAATGCGCAGGTTTTCCTCGGCTTCCTTGTAGTCTGGATTGCGCCGCAGCGCTTCATTGAACTGGACCACGGCCTGTGAGATCTGACCCTGGGCCAGGTACACTCTGCCGAGATTGTTGTAGGCAACTGTCAACTCCGGGTCCGCGCGAAGGGCCGCCAGATAATGGGCCTCGGCCTCCTTCAAGTCGCCTTTTGCAGAAAGCGCGTCCGCCAGGCGAACCTGAGCGTATGGATAATTCGGCTTGAGCCGGAGAACTATCCGAAGCTCGCTGATGCATTCATCATTTTTGCCGAGCGCGGCAAGGAACGCCGCGTAACTGTAATGCGCATCCGCCGAGTTTGGCTTCAGGCGTATGCCGGTTTCGAAGTGAACGGCAGCCTCGTCATTGCGGCCGATTCGTTGCAGCAAATTCGCGTACATGAGATGAAAATCGCCGTTGTTCGGTTGAAGCCGCAACGCTGTTTCCATGTGCGGCACCGCCGCGTCGAATTTGGCTTGGCCACTCAATGCATCGCCAAGGTTCATATGTGCTTCCGCGTAATTAGGATTGAGTTGAAGCGCGCTCTTATACTGTTCAACCGCTTCGTCCAACTTGCCCTGTTTTTTCAAAGCCGATCCGTAATCGAAATGCGGTTTTGCGCTGTCAGGCACATCCGCGACCACCCACGCCATTCGTTGCACTTCGGGAATCGCGAGATGCGTCTGCCAAAACCAAAGTGCGCTCAGTGGTACTACAAACACCGCTGCCCATTTCAAGCCGTGCCATGCCCAAGAGGGAAGCATCCCGCCGAGCGATACGTCAGCGGTTCCGCCAGCGAGCCCGAGCGATTGACGCGTCGAACGCTCCCGAACTTTCCAGATAAATCCGTCGTAATAAAAATGGAGAAGCGTGGAAGCGGTCACCACACCGGTGAGAATGCGCTTGACGGTGTCGATCCCGAGATGCGCGTTGATGAACGAGAGCGAGCCATAGGCGAAAACGAGGCCAACGTAAAGGCCAACCAGCGATCCGCTCCTTCGGAAGACGAACCGCATAAATCCGCCAATGTTGCTGTCTTTCTCGACGCGGTTGCGATTGTAGATCCAGACAAGCGAAAGGTATTGCACGTCATGGAAGACTTCGAACAGCGCGATCCCGACGAGGATGTTCGAGACGAGATTATTGCAGTACCACCAAAACGCGATGCTCGTGGCCAGCAGTCCCAATTTTACAGGGTTGGGACGGCTTCCGGCGATCCATGTGCGCACAAAATGCGCGGCGAACAAAACCGACACGAAAATGGCTGCGCCCAAAATCAGGTTCTGCCCGAGCTGTACAACTGAGGGCGGGATAAACGGCCCGCCACACATGTAGTACGTGTCCAGCGTGTCGCTCAGCCGATATGGCGAAAGCGCCACCGCGGTGGCGAACCAGATCAGGCACATCGCGAAATCGAGCCGGCGCGTGAGCGTATCGAATGTTCCCGTTTTTGCATCGTAGATGCGGCAAAACCCGTACGTCTGCATCAATCCGTGCCAGACGCCCCAGAAGAAAACGACGAGCAGGATTCCTTTCAAGTCCCACCAAAAGAACGCGACACAAGTGACAAGCAGAAACAGCGGCGCGAAAATGAAACGCCATTTGAAGCGTTCGAACAAAGCGCGATCGCCGTAAGCGCGAATCATTCCCGGCAGGTGATGACCCATGGCGCCGAAGGCAGCGACGAAGAGATAAATATCTTGCGGACTCCACTTGGCCTGGGCCAGTGCAAACGCAGGGATCAGCAACAGCGGTGTGCCAACGTACAGGACTAGGTCACGCCACGAATTCAGTATCCACAGCTTCGGCCGGGCCCCGACAGCATTCGGGGGCGCAGACGGAACAGTTTGCAGACGTGAAAACGCGGGCACCTGCTGCATGAATTCGGGAGCCAAGTCTTCCCTAAAACAGCGTGAAAATCAATCCGGTTTGTATCCTGACCGTCTCTGTGTATGCAATCTTGGTGCGCGCAATCTCAGTGGCACACGCGAAAAATAAATAGCGTGCCCGATAAAACACAGACTGAAGAATTAAAAGAACACGAACAAGAACGCGATTTCTTTTGCGTCGTCAGCGACGCATTCCGCGTTTTCGCGCACCGTTCCTCCGTCATGCTCGGCAGCGCCTGGGCGTTTACTGGAGCAGTGTTTGTCATCCTTGTCTGGCTCATTACCGGCCCCACTTTTCATTTTTCCGACACGTGGCAGCTGATCATTAACACGGCCACGACAATCATCACGTTTCTCATGGTTTTTTTGATTCAGAACACGCAGAACCGCGACGCCAAAGCAATGCAACTGAAATTGGATGAGCTGATCCGCGCGTTGAAAGGCGCTCGCAACCAGCTCGTCGATCTGGAAGATTTGTCCGACGAGGAACTGAAGGAACTCGAAAAACAATTCCAGGGCATGCGCAGACGTGCCGAGAACGATGGAAGCCCTTCGCGCCACGGCGGGCCTGCGGAAACTGCTGAGAGCACGCGCTAAGCAGCCTTTGGATCAGCTTCCCCGAGCGTTAAAGTAATTTCGGGAGGCTTCAGCGCCTTTCCTGTCCGCAGGAAAACTTTCCCGCTGGGACAGAGCTTGAACACTTCGCAGCGGCTGCAGTCCGGCTTGCGCGCGTAACAACGACGGCGCCCGTGCCAGATGAGCCAGTGACTCCAGTCTGTCCAATACCCGCGCGGGATAAGCTTCATCAAATCCTGTTCGATCTTCACCGGATCCTTCTCTTTGGTCAGGCCGAGCCGCTGCGACAGCCGGATCACGTGCGTGTCCACGACGATTCCCTCATTTTTATGAAACGCGTTACCCAGAACAACGTTTGCCGTCTTACGACCAACACCGGACAGCGCGCATAACTCCTCCATGGTGTCGGGCACTTTGCCGCCGTGTTTCTCGACGATCTCGCGCATCGCGCCGCGAATGCTTTTCGCTTTGTTGCGATAAAATCCGGTGGATTTGATCGCGTTTTCCAATTCGGGCAGCGGCGCCTCCGCATAATCTTTCGCCGTGTGGTATTTCCTGAACAGCGCGGGCGTGACCATGTTGACGCGCTTGTCGGTCGATTGCGCGGAGAGAATTGTGGCTACGAGGAGCTGCAGCGGGTTACGAAAATCCAGTTCGCAATGCGCATTCGGATAGATTTTTGGCCAGGCTTTCAGAAGCTGCGCCACACGCTCGCGAGTGGTCATTCCGTTATTATTCTCCAAGGCGGCTATGCATTTCAATCCGCCGATGTAGAAACATTTGTAGCCGGGTCGATGACCCCGGTCACATCGCAGCACGTCGATGCAACTTGTACGCCCGCAGCCTCGCCAAGCGCTCCCGAGGCGTGTGAGATGTCCGCTCGCTTTATTGCGGCGTAGGCGAGGGTGACGGCGAAGAGGCGTCCGCCTGTGGAACCTCTGCTGCGGGTGATGCGAAAGCACCGCCTATCCCCTTCTTCCTTTGTGCGTCTTCGACGCTCCGCTGTGTTCGAACGGCTGGCTGGCTATTTGTTGCCGGGTTTTTTTCGGCGCTTCCAGCATTCACCCGGGAGCGGTCGGGAATCAGAGCCCTAAGCTCCGGAGGGAGCTGTTGTATTCTTCTCTGTCTTTCAGCTTCGGCCTGGGCCGCGTCGGGAGCCCGTCGCTGCGACTGAATAATGCGGCTGTTGGCTACGGCCTTTTCCCGTTCGGCTACCGCTTTTTCTCTTTCTTCCACGGCTTTCTCTCTTTGCACCAATGCTTCCGCGCGTGAATCCAGCTCCGTTTTGCGTTGGGCCAGTTG
>JBKOYE010000090.1:0-5480 GCA_046725275.1 Verrucomicrobiota bacterium | reverse complement strand
AAATACCAGGAGCTTGGTATTTCGTCTGGCTTTGTCCTGAGAGTTGAAGAAGTCCACCCGGTCGATTTTACGAGCCGACTAGAACGCGACTTTGGGGGCTTCCTTCTGCTCCGGCTTCTCAATTACGAAAAGTTCAGCCGGTCCAAAATTGAACGTGCCCGCGATGACATTGCTTGGAAAAACTTCGCGACGCGTGTTGTAGCTCATGACTGCATCGTTGTAAGCCTGGCGCGCGAAAGAGACCTTGTTTTCAGTTGAAGTCACCTCTTCCATTAAACTTATCATTGTCGTGTTCGCCTTGAGATTGGGGTATGCTTCTGCCAATGCAAACAGGCGGCTTACGACGCTGGACAACGCGGTTTCGGCCGAGGAGATCTCTTTCATGGCAGCAGCGTCGCCCGGATTTTGAGCAGCGCGTGCATTGGCCGTAGCGGCGGCATTCCGGGCCGCGATGACAGCTTCGAGCGTACCTCGCTCGTGCTGGAGATAACCTTTGGCGGTCTCGACCAGGTTAGGGATCAGGTCGTAGCGTCGTTTGAGTTGAACGTCGATTTGCGAGTAGGCGTTCTTGTAACGATTGCGCAACGTTACGAGTGTGTTGTATCCGCCGACAACAAACATTAGCACGAAGAATCCGAGCAGAATGATAATGCCAATGAACATCAGGCCTGTAACCATATTAGAGTTTCCTTTCTAAGCTCGCTCATTGCTAGGCGACAGCAGCAGCACTGGCAACGATAAATTCCCGGAAAGCGCTGGAACCGAGATGATCCTGAGTCGACCGCGGGCGATAACGCTCATGATTTTCCCCGAAACAATTTATTCAGGTCGGCGGAAGGAGCGTTATCTGCCAGAAGATTAAATGTGCCGTTTGTTTTGATGTCTTGCGCGGCCCGGAGGAAAGCACCCCACGCAGCCAGGGCAAGTCCTGAGCCGACAGAGATGCGGCGCACGCCAAGATCAGCGAGTTGGGAGATGGTGAGCTGATGATTGAATCCGGAAACAAGGACGTTGACCGCTTTCGGGGCGGCTGTTTTCACAATTTGCGCGATCTCATTCGGATCACCAACGCCTGGTGCGTAAAGACAATCGGCACCGGCTTCAGCGTAGGCAGTAAGTCGGTCGAGGGCGGTACGCAATGGATCGGGATCACCGACGAGCCACGCTTCGCAACGGCCGGTTAACACCGCGCCCGTTTTCGACTCGTCAATTGCAGCGCGTGCTGCGCAAATGCGTTCGATCGCGAGTTTCTTGTCGTAGAGCGGCGCATCAGTGTCACGTGTATTATCTTCGATCGATAAGCCGGCAACGCCAGTCTCAAGACAGAGTCGCACATTCCTCGCGACGTTCTCCGGTTCATTGGCATAGCCAGCTTCGAAGTCTGCATTTACGGGCAGCGCGGTCGCGGCAACAATTTCGCGGATATATGTGAGCATTTCATCGCGCGGCACGCCGCCGTCGGGTTTGCCGCGCGAAAACGCGAATCCCGCTGAAGTCGTGGCGAGCGCTTTGAAACCGAGATGTTCGAGATAAACGGCGGTCCCGATGTCCCACGGGTTTGGAAGCACGAAGCATCCTGATTTGTGCAGCGTGCGAAAAGCTGCGGCGGAAGTGTGTTGGGGTGAGCTCATGTCGTCAGAATATGGCAATTAGGCGTCAGTACGCGCGTTACGTAGCGCTCGCGCGACGTAACTTAGGCATCTTGCCTGATGCGTCGAGCAGGCTTCCCAGCCTGCAAGGCCGGCAGGCAGGGTGCGCGCGCGACTTAAAAGGCCAAGATGGCCGTGTTACCTTTGCAAGCGTGCGGCTTCCCAAAGTTTCGGCAGCGGTCCTTCAGGGCCGTAGATCGGGTCCTTATCTGGAATCGGTAGCGCGGCGATCTTTTGATCCGCTTTTGGCCGTTCGTCCGGTTGGCCTCGAAGCAGATCCCAGTCTCGTCCATCCGGATATGCTCCGACAACGGCGAAGTCCTCGCTCCCACCAATTTTCTGGTGCGCCACACCGGCCGGAATCACAATCACGTCCCCTGCGTGCAGCTCGACATTCTTGCCGTGCTCGCCACCAACTCGCAAAGTCGCGGAGCCACGAAACACTCCCAGCACCTCGTGCGTCGTGCTGTGATAATGCGCGAACGGATAAACGCCGTTTCGCCACGAGTTGCACCAGTCGTTCTCGGCAAGGCGTTCTTCAAGAAGGGAAGCGGGATCTTGCCCATCACCTGTAAGTGCGTGGCGATACACCAGCAAGGGCAGCTCGCTATTTGGAAAAGCGCCGTCGTCCTTAAACCTGAACTGCTCGGGCTGAAGGACTTCTCGCGTGACCATAGGACGGGCTCTTACGTCTAGCGCAATATCGCGGCAGCACATAGAGACGGTTGTATTTCGTTAAATATTCACATCAAAACAATCGTGTATTGCGTTTGCGCACATCGCACGTATGGCACACGCGTAATCTTCGACTGCCATGCAACAATCAAAAGGCGTTTCTGAGTTAGTCGAACATCTCTTCCGCCATGAGGCCGGAAAAATGGTCGCGACGCTGACTCGCATTTTCGGCATCGAGCACTGGAACCTCGCGGAAGACGTGGTGCAGGAAGCGCTCTCACGCGCATTGCAGACGTGGCCATACCGTGGGATTCCGGAAAATCCGTCTGCGTGGATCATGCGCGCGTCGCGCAATCTCGCACTCGACGTGATCCGGCGAGAAAAAGTTTTTCGCGGGAAGGAACCGGAAATTGCGCGCCTGATCGAGGCCGGCGGATCGTCCAGGTCCGAGGCAGTGATTTTTTCGGAAAACGAAATCGCCGATGATCGATTACGGATGATGTTTGTCTGCTGTCATCCGATTATTCCTCCGGAAGCGCACGTGGCGCTGGCGTTGAAGACACTCTGCGGCTTCAGCGTCGCCGAAATCAGCCGTGCTTTCCTAACCACTGACGCGGCGATTGCGAAGCGATTGACGCGCGCGAAACAAAAGATCCAGGAGGCGCACGTTCCTTTTGAGATTCCTGCTGGCGATGAGTTGGCGCGGCGGCTCGACAGCGTCTTGCAGTCGCTCTATCTGCTGTTCAACGAGGGTTACAAAGCGTCCAGTGGCGACAAGCTGGTTCGGGACGAGCTCTGTCAGGAGGCGATCCGCCTCACCGAATCATTGGCGCAACATCGCGCTGGAAATCAGCCAAAGACACATGCGTTGCTGGCGCTAATGCTACTGAATGCCGCGCGTACGCCGGCGCGCGAAGACGATGAAGGCAACCTGCTTCGACTCGAAGAACAGGACCGGACACGGTGGGATCAGACGATGATCGCTCGCGGCATGTCGCGCCTGCGCGAGTCGGCTGCGGGTGGCGAGATCAGCGAATATCATCTCCAAGCGGGCATCGCTGCCTGCCACTCGACAGCAGCCGATTATCAATCGACGGATTGGGCGAGGATTCTGGCGCTCTACGATCGATTGATGGAATTTGATAATTCGCCTGTGGTTGCGCTCAACCGAGCAGTGGCTGTCGCGAACCTTCACGGTCCGAAAGCAGGACTGGAAACAGTGCGCGCTATCCGCGACCGCGAAAAAATTGGTTCGTATTACTTGTTCTATTCGGTGATCGGCGAGCTGGAGATGCGCTTGAACAATCGTGAAGCCGCTGCGCACGAATTCCGAAAGGCATTTGAACTGGCGGAAACGAAATCGGAGCGAGCGTTCCTTTTGAAACGGCTGCAACGCTGCGCCGATGGCACGACTACTTAGTTACACAAATCCTGTCCCGAATCAGCGTGCTCATTCGTCTCATCTGTGACAGGCACAAAAATCACATCAACAGAAAGACAAAACATGAGCAAGTCAGAGAAGACACAGGCTGCGAACATCGTTTGGTTTGAAATCCCGGCTGACAACCCGGAACGAGCCAAAGCGTTTTACAGCAATTTATTTGGCTGGAAGATCAATCCATTTCCGGGAGGAGGCGATTACTGGCACATCGACACAGGCGGCGGAGACAATACGC
The DNA here is from genome assembly GCA_046725275.1 of Verrucomicrobiota bacterium. Classification (GTDB taxonomy): domain Bacteria; phylum Verrucomicrobiota; class Verrucomicrobiia; order Chthoniobacterales; family UBA10450; genus Udaeobacter. Next base: position 1,480 of record JBKOYE010000090.1, on the reverse strand, counting down.
CAGACGGCGCTTTGAAGAGGCGTAAACATCCGCAAGAGCCAGTTGTCAACTACGTTAGCGTGGATTCCGTTGACAAGTTCGCTGATAAAATCGCGAAACTCGGTGGCAAAATCTGCATGGCGAAAACAGCCGTGCCGCAGATGGGTTATTTCGCGGTGTGCCAGGATACCGAGGGTAACCCGTTTGGAATTTGGGAGAGCGATCCGGCAGCGACCTGAAAAATAATTGTCCTAAACCGGGTCGTTGATTCGTCGTAGTTTTGAAAGGGATAAAAACAACCTATCCGCCGTAGCCTTGGTGAAGGCGGATCAACCATCAACTATTAACCAAAATTAATATGAACACAGAAAATCAGAATGGATACATGCTGCTGTTTCGCGGAAACGACTGGATCAAGAGCCTTTCGCCTGAGGAAAAGCAGAAAGTCACAGACCAATGGATGGCCTGGTTCAGGCGGCTAACTGACGAGGGCAAAGCCGTCGCCGGCAATCCGCTCGAGCGCGAAGGCAAAATCGTGTCGGGAAGGAATCGCGTGGTGTCGGACGGTCCTTTTGCCGAATCGAAGGAAGCGATCGGGGGCTATTTTCTCCTGGACGTCGCCAGCCTCGACGACGCGGTGGCGATCGCGCGGGAATGCCCCGGCTTGCCGCATGGCGTGAAGGTGGAAGTCAGGCCGGTGGCGGCCGAATGTCCGGTGGCCAGCGAACTCAAGAAGGCGGAGTTCGCTAACGTTTAGCGAAACGAACAACGTCACGCGACGACGACAAACGGAGGCTTGATATGTGCCCGGTTTGTCTTGCGAACGTGGGGTTCATCACGGCGGGCGCGACGTCCGCGAGCGGATTCGCTGCGCTCGCCGTGAGAAAACTTTTGCTGAAATGGCAGAAAAGATCATCAACCAAACGAAACCCGAGAAGGAGAAATGAAAAGCGAAACAATCGAAACTAAAATGGGCGTGACCGAGGCAAATCCCTCCAAAGTTGTCACGCCGGAAGAGTGGCTGGTCGCTCGCAAGGATTTACTGACGCGCGAAAAGGAATTGACCCGTCTGCGTGACGAAGTGAGCCGCCATCGGCGCGAGCTGCCGTGGGTCAAAGTGGAAAAGGAGTACGCTTTCGAAGGACCAAATGACAAGGAAACGCTGGCCGATCTTTTCGACGGGCGCAGTCAGGTGATCGTCTATCATTTCATGCTCGGCCCGGGGTGGGAAGAAGGTTGCAAGAGCTGTTCGTACCTCGCCGATCATTTTGATGGCGCGAACTGGCATCTACGGCATCGCGACGTGACGTTCGTTGTTGTCTCGCGCGCGCCACTGTCTGAGATCGAGGCGTACAAGAAGCGGATGGGTTGGCGCTTCAAGTGGGTGTCGTCGTACGGCAATGATTTCAATTTCGATTATCACGTCTCGTTCACGAAAGAAGACGAGGAGAAAGGCAAGGCCTACTACAACTATACGACGCAAGAATTCATCAGCGACGAG
>JBKOYE010000102.1:0-7450 GCA_046725275.1 Verrucomicrobiota bacterium | reverse complement strand
AACCAGCATTGCGGCGAACAAGCGTACGATTAGGGTAGGTTGGGTGATGTTCATAACTGCGCGACTACCAGCAGTTTGAACAACTGTCAAGCACAAATTCCCGTCCTTAAGTAAAATTCCTTATCAATCGGACACCACGATGAGAAACTGCCCAGGCGAGGAATATTGCGCCTTCCGACTTTACTTTCGCCTTTGCGCTGGCCGTTTTTGGCGAAGTTACTGACGACGCGCGTCTCGGCAGGCCGGATCTTATTTTGGTGCGAGCGAATCGACAATCGCCTGGAAGCGCGGATCGCTTCGTAGCGGTTCCCAAAGCGGATGAAGACGCAAATAGCCGTAGCTGACGTGACTGCCGGGCAGGTACGTTGTCTCAGCCAATCGCTGGATCGCGCGATCTTTCTCACCAGCCCATGCATAAATGACGGCGAGATATCGGACCAGCGTCGCGCCCTCGATCGCGTTTTTGCTAACCGACGTTAATTCGACTGCGCGTTCGCCTTCGCGAATCGCATCCTCCTTATTTCCGAGTACGGCATCAATGACGCCAAGCGCGCAAAGTGCAGCCGCATAATCGGGCTGGTTCTGTACCGTTTTGCCAAGTTCGTTTCGCGCGCTGTTGAACGCCGCTAGAGCTGCCGACTCATTGCCGCGGAATTTGGCAAGCTGACCCTCGCACCAGCTGCTAGGGAATGGAATATTTTCGTCAAAGCATCCACAGTCAGTCATGTTGAATAACGCGCGCTGAACCGCTGTCGGGTCGGGTGCACGCAAGACGAGAAAAAGCCATGGATTCACAAAGCAAAGCGAGGCGTTCGCGTCTTCGGTCAAAATCGCGTTAATTGCCGTGTGGAAAGCTTTAGGGTCCGCATGCTCCTCTAAATCCACCAATGCGCGTCGTACCCGGCTGGGAACATCTTTTGGCGATATCGCCAGCACACGGTCAAGAGTAGCAGCCATCTCTCTGTAGCGGCCCAACGCCTCGTACGTAAGAGCGATTTGCTGGAGCACGGAAAAATCGCGCGGGTTCAGCTCTAATGCCTGCGTGAATTCCTCGAGCGATTTCTCCCAGCGACCTTGACGCCTGTCAATGTATCCGGCCAAAAGTGGAATCCGCGAGTCGTTCGGTAACGTCAGATGAGCGAGCACTAATTCCTGCCTCGCTCGGCCATAATCCCGGGGCGCATAGTAGTAATGCTGAGCGAGAGCCAAATGGGTGTCTCCCGATTCGGGTCGTAGCCGCTGGACTGATTGAATTGCTGTTTGCGCTAATTTCAGACGCGCATCAGTGTGGTCGAAATTAAGGAAAAAAATTCGGTCATGCGCTCCGGCTAACTGGCAGTACGCATCAAAGAACGACGGGTCGCGCGCCACGGCCTGATCAAGCAGTTGCACGGCCTGAAACAGATCTTCCTTTTGTCGGGCGCTCAATGAGATGTCATATAGTAAGGTTTTGGCTCGCAGGTACGCATCATACGAAATCAGATCGGAGGTTGGTACCTCTTGAAGAGCAGTTTTCGCCGCCGGTGAAACGCCGACTCCCAGTTTGTCTGCGATTTTCTGCGCGATCTCGCTCTGAAGCGTAAACACATCGCTCAAGTTTCGATCATATTGCTCCGCCCACACGCGAGCGTTTTTGCGCGTATCAATGAGTTCGGCATTTACGTGAATAATACCGGCTTTTCTTTCCACGCTTCCCTTCAGCACAAAAGCGACGTTCAAGGCGCGGCCGATTTCCAATATGTCGCGCGCACTGCGATAATTCGCGACGCTGTTGTGGTTGATCACTTTCAGATTGGCAAGCTTCGCCAGTTTGGTCAGAACACCATCGTACACGCCATCGGCAAAAAACGTGTTCTCGTTGTCTGCACTGACACTTTCGAACGGCAAAACTGCAATCCCATTTGCCGCAGGCGGGCTCACCGTTTGCGACTTCGAAATCAGTACGCCCACTGCTGTTCCCAACGCCAGCAAAAGCGCGGCCATCCCGGCAACCATTGGATTGCGTCGCGACCAGCGCCACAGACGCACGGGCGGCGAAACACGTCGCGCGAGAATGGAGTGACCATTGAACCACCGTTCAAGATCTTCCGCCAGTTCACCGGCTGAGCCATAACGCGCGTGCGGATCGCGTTCCAAACATTTGGCACAGATTGTTTCCAGATCGCGATCCGTCCCTGGGTTCACACTGCGCAATTTCGGCGCGGGTTTTTCAGCCGCCTGCTGAATGGTTTTCAGCGCGTGCTCACCTGTGAATGGCGGCCGGCCACTTAAAAGATCGAACAAAACGGCACCCAAACTGTACACATCAGCCGCGGCCGTAAGTTTTCCCTCTGATCCGTTTACCTGTTCGGGTGCGATGTACCCCGGCGTCCCGAAGATGCTGGGCGTACGTGTCATACGGCCGGTTGGCTCCAGCCATTTCGCCAATCCGAAATCGCTGACCATCGGTTCGCCGCGGCCGTCCAACAAAATGTTTCCAGGCTTAAGGTCGCGATGAAGAATTCCTTGCTCATGCGCGTATTGCACCGCGCGTGCCACTTTGGCCATTAGTGCAACTGCACGACGCGGGTCGCTGCGCAATGCCGCGGCCGCTTCGAGCAAACTGCCGCCGCCGGCAAACTTCATGCTGAAGAAGGGCAGCCCATCATGACTTTCGCTTACTTCGTAAATTGGCAGAATGTTGGGATGATCGAGGTTCGCCGCAGCTTGAGCTTCGCGTCGGAAGCGCATCAGGGTGTCCTGGGAATCAGCGTGGTAAGATAAAATGCGTTTGAGCGCCACGATCCGACGCGAATGCCGCTGTCGCGCCCGATAAATTACGCCCATCCCGCCGCGTCCGATTTCTTCCAGAATCTGATAATTGCCGAGAAGCCAATCTGCGTGGTCGTGACCGTCAATTTCGCGCAGCAGCTCGTCCAGCGTCGGCTCGACTCGCGAATGTTCGCCGTTGCCGTCAATACCCGTAGAAAGAAGGCATTTCAAACAAAGACCGCGACCCACGCGGGATACCGACCCACATTTAGTACAGATGCCCGATTCAGTCTGAAGATGCAGTGAAACAGAACCGAGGGGCGAACTCATGAGGCTCACGGAGCATAGATCGAGGTTCAACCGTTGCCAACTCAAATTTACAAATTGTCATAAAATTAGTCACAACGCAGCGCGCGTCGGGAAGATGCATGCGGCGAACCGAAATCCGCACTGCGGATCATTTGCAATCAAGTGCGGGACGCTTGGCTGCGCGGGGGTGTGATTGCGTTTCCCCCGGAATCTATTTCGCAGCGCTTAGTGCCGCACAGAGATAGCGCAATTCGTCGTCGATCTCGTTGGCTCCGCCCACGGTTTCAGCAACTTCTTCGCGGAGCAGAGCGCGATAACGTTCACGCATACGGTGCACCAGATTTTTCACTGCCGTTTCCTGAAGGCCGAGGATCCTGGCAAAATTTGCATAGGATACTTCTTCCCGGTCCGCAGTGAGACAACTACTAAGCACATCAAACACGCGTCGTCGACCATGCTTTTCACACTCGTCGCCCAAACGCCGCAGAGCGCGCTCGACAACTGTTGCGGCCCAGCGCACATCGAAAATTCTTTCCGGCGACCAGTTGTCAGATTCCTGTTCCGGAATCGACAAGTGGGACGGCGCCTCCGTCATCCAATCATCCCAGGAAACGAAACGTAAATCACCGCCGCGTTTGCGCGCGTGACGCTTATCGCCTTCGTCATGCAGGAAACGCTGCAACGCCTTAAGCAGAAGTGACCGGAATCTCCCCTTGTTTCGGTCAGCGGACTGAATGAGACGCCCTTTGATGACCCTGCCAAAGAATTCTTGAGTCAAATCCTGTGCGTCAGGAACGGAGTGGCCCTGCCGGCAGACGAAAGCGAAAACTGGTCGCCAGTAAATCTTGCAAAGCTCGGCAAGCGCAGCCTGCGCCTTTTCCTCATCCGTTGCAGAGTCGGAGCAGGACAAAACGATGCTCCAGCGTGTTGTCATGAACCGAGCATGGGGATCGCTAAAGGGGGTATTGGGTTTCACTGCCGCGGATAATGTCATTCATGCCGTTGTCACGCAAGCTCCGTGATAAGGCGTTTGCCGCCGGGATGTTCGCCCGGCTCTGGCGAACGATGAAGGTGGCAGTGCCAGCATGAATCTCCGAACTTTCGATCTCGGCAGCCACCAAAGGACGGCGTTGAGATAGGCATCGCTATCGCGATTAAGGAAAAATACCGAGGTCAGATCCGCATTTTTTCTGAAACTTCGCCCCAAAAAATCCGATGTATAAGGTGTTCAGCAGTTAGCTGCCATATTTCCGATGAGTTGGATCACCGTCATCTGGTCGATGAATGCCGGGGCGTGTTTGACGCTCGCGGCGTTCTATGGCGCGGTCTGGTGCAAGCAGCGCGACAACCGGGTGTATTTGCTGTTTTCCTGTAGCGCAATCGCGGCGGCGGCCATTTCCGTATTCGAGCTATGGATGATGAATGCCGGGACAGTGGAGCAATATCAATTATTGCTGCGCTGGATACATCTGCCCACGTGGCTCCTCACGATGTCGTTCGTCGCTTTCGTGCAACTCTATCTGCGTGCCGGTCGAGCGTGGCTGGCGTGGAGCATCTACAGCCTGCGGACATTTATACTGATCCTCAATTTCATATTTCCGCTGGGTATCAATTTCAAAACAATAACTGACATTCGCCGCTTTTCGTGGGCCGGCGAGATGGTATCGGTGCCCGTTGGTGTGCCGAATGCATGGGGATTGCTCAGTCAAATCAGTCTGCTCCTATTGCTTGTCTTCTCGGTTGATGCCGCAATCACCGTGTGGCGACGCGGCGACCGGGAACGTGCCTTGCTGGTCGGCGGCAGTATGACTTTCGGCGCGATCCTGGCCTGGCACGTGCCGTTGGTGATCTGGGGAGTTTTGGAAGTGCCGTTCTTCCTCGGCTTCACCTATACGGCGATCGTCGCGGCCATGGCGTACGAGCTGAGCAGTGACATGGCTCGCGCCGCACGTCTCACGCGCGAATTGGAAATTAGTGAGAAGAGATTCAACCTGGCCGCGGACTCTGCTAATCTCGGAATGTGGGAGTGGGATTTGGAGAAAGATGAAATCTGGGTCACGCCCACGCGCCGCGCTCAGTTAGGTTTCCCTGCCTCTGGAGGAATTACATTCGAAGACCTGATTTCGCGCTGGCACGCCGACGATCGCGAGAAAGTTCAGCAGATAGTGAATGAGGCGATCCGAAACGGCAAAGATTATCAGGCAGAATTTCGCCTGGTTCGTGCGGACGGTAGTGTGGGCTGGGTTTGCGCACGTGGTGCCGTGCAGGTGGACGACCACGGAAACCCAAAGCGGCTTACAGGAATTAGTCTGGACATTACAGCCCGAAAAGAGACGGAGATCCTGGCGCGAAAGCAGCGTGACGAACTTGAGGAACTTAGGCAGCAGAAGACCGCATTGCTTGAGAGAGAAGTTGCGGAGCGTGCCAGGCTCGAACGTGAGGTGATCGAGAGTTGTGCCCGCGAACAACGGCGGATTGCGTATGATTTGCACGACGGCGTGGGGCAACAATTGGTCGGCATAGCCCTAAGCGCAAAACTGCTTGAAGAACAGTTGCGGCCACGTCACCCCGAAGAAGCCGAGAAGGCCTCCGCAATAGTGAAGCTTGCCAACGAAGCGGCCAGGCAGACACGACTCACTGCACGCACTCTCGAAGGCGCCGACGGAGTGGGTGATTTGAAAACAGCCCTAGAGGCGCTGTCCATCAACATGAGCCAAAATTGCCGGGTGAAAAGCATGGTCAGGGCCAATGCGGCCTCGCTGCCGATTAGCGCGCCGGTAGCAGCTCAACTTTACAGGATTGCACAGGAAGCAGTGCATAACGCGATCGAGCACGGTGCCGCTCACGAGGTACTGATTGAGCTGACATTGGGTAATCGCGATATGGTCCTAACCGTGCAAGATAACGGGCAGGGTTTCAAGGCCGAGACAAACGGGCATGGCATGGGGCTTCGAATTATGCGCTATCGTGCGCAGTGTATTGGCGGGTCATGCCATGTGCACACCGCCCACAATAAGGGTACCGTGGTTCATTGCCGGGTCCCGCTGGAAGCGCAGCCTTCCTTTTCTATGATCTCATGAATGCAATAACAGCAATAACACAAACTGAAACAAAATCGCACGTGATAGTAGTGGAGGACCATCCGGTGCTGTGCGATGGGCTCAAACAGTTAATCGGTAGCCAGCCGGACCTCGCCTGCGTTGGAGTCGCGGACAACACCTCGGATGCCAAACGGCTCATAGAAGAATGTAAACCCGATCTGATGGTTCTCGATTTGCGTTTGAAGGCCGGCGACGCGCTCGACTTCATCAAAACATTGCGGGTCGAATGTCCTGACGTAAAGGTGCTCGTCCTGTCCCAATACGATGAGTTACTCTTCGCAGAGCGCGCGCTCCGTGCCGGCGCCTCCGGTTACATCATGAAAGAAAACACCACCGATGAGGTGCTGCGAGCGGTGCGCAAAGTCCTGGCGGGCGAATTGTACTTTAGCGAAAGAGTCGCCGCAGCCATAGTGCAACGGACCTTGCGCGAAAAACCCATTGCCTCGCGCAATGGCGTCGAGCGCCTGTCCGATCGCGAGATGCAGGTATTTCAACTTCTGGGCGCTGCATACAGCCCGCGAGAGATAGCCGAGCAATTTCACCTTAGCCGCAAAACCGTCGAGACCCATTGCGAAAAAATTAAGCATAAGCTGAGTTTACAAACGGCAGCTGAGCTCAAGCGATTTGCCCGACAATGGGCTGCCGAAAATTTGGGGCCTTCCGAACCATGGATCGCCTCTCCATCACGGAATTCACAAAGTTAGCCCAGCAGGGTAGTTGTCCTCAACCCGTGTGTGCCTAACAGCGAAAGCTAACATAGCACATCGCTATGTGTAGCACTCCTCAGCACGCGCCTCGGTTTTCAAAGAACTGGCGCGCACTAGCTCCATTCGACCAGAGTAAGCTGTGATGCGCCTAGCTGACGAACGAAGCGCCGTTGGCCTGACAGGAGCGCTGGTTTTAATAGCTCGCGCAATTCCTTAAGGACAGTTTCCGCCCGCGGCCTAGGTAAAAATCAGGCGCTAAATCAGCACAGTTGCCTGAGAAACTTTGTCGACGAATTCCCGTAGAATGGCGGTGAGATGGAAACCATTCCAAATCAAAAAATTCCCCGGGCGATCGCGAGCGCGGCTGCCTGATCACCAAGACGTCTTGGATCGCTCCAGGGAGTGGGCCCCCAGACAAACATTGAAAGAAGTCAAATAAATGAAAAGAAATAGTAGCAAATGTATATGGACCGCCTTTATCGCGGTAATGGTCGCAGGACCGTTCCTCGCGCCAAACGCGCTTCCACTCGACGATCCGCCGGTCCCCGGAGCGATCTTCAGCACCGACAGCACCTGCACAGA
>JBKOYE010000030.1:0-7121 GCA_046725275.1 Verrucomicrobiota bacterium | reverse complement strand
TCGATCGTATCGATGTCGAGCGGGTTGCCCACTGCGACCACCAATCCGCTCTCGCCAAACGCAACTGGGATCACTTTGAAACGCCGCGCGTCTTCGCCCCGTATCTCGTTGATGATCTGTGGCGGGATAATCATCGTCGAGATGTCGATCCAATCCATCTGCGCTTGCGCGGCGAGCGTGCGCGAGACGTCCACCTCGGACAAAGTTCCGTCGTTGATCAAAACATCGAGCACGCCAGGCTCGCCGTTCAGACGCGAGCGCGCGTTGTCGATTTGTTGGCGGGTGAGAAGTCCTCCGTCGTGGAGAACTCCGAGCACATAGTTTTCGTTGTATTGCACCTGGGGAAAAACGCTGCGTACAGTGTAGCGTAAACCGGCCTTAATTCCAGCAGGAGCGAGTTCCGGCGCAATTAAAAGTACATCCAACCCCTCCGTGCCTGAAGTGGAAATCGCCCGCCAAATTCCGGCGAAAATTACTTCACAGTTTTTGAGCTGGGCCCCCAATCCGGCTTGAGTTGCCAGACCCATGTTCTTACAATCACGCGAGCGAAAAGAGTAAGAAATGAAAAGCTACGTTCGACGAATCACAGCGGCTCTATTGTTGGGCATCTTGGTACTGCCGGCATTTACGCCGTCCGCTCAATCCCAAACACGTCCGTGGTGGTTTTATGGATGCCCTCAAGGTGTCGTTGCACAAATCCCCGGCAATATACCGGGCCCAGGCGCTGCGGGGTGGACCCAATATCAAAGCTGCTTACAACAAAACTTAAGTGTGTCGCCTCAACAGAGTGCCCAAATAGCACCCATTCTTGCCAATGAGGGACGGAAGGTAATGGTAATCAGAAACAACAATTCGCTTTCGGACGTTCAGAAGATACAAGAGGTTAAGTCCCTTCAGAAGCAGTCCGATCCGCAGTTGAAGGCGATTCTCTCATCTGCTCAATACGACAAACTAAAGGTCGTCCGCTATCAGGCTGTCCGATGGGTCACTCAGAAAAGACTCGGTTGGCAGTAAAGGCACGTTTCAGATCGATGTAGATCTATACGATCGAAAACATCCGGAGCCTACGGGGCTCGAACCCGCAACCTCCGCCGTGACAGGGCGGCGCTCTAACCAATTGAGCTAAGGCTCCCCGCGGAAGAAACAGACTGTAAAGGCGCACATCTGCAGTCGCAACTGTTCAGTCGGCGTTCCCACTCGTCGCAATATTTTTAGGCAAGAGCAAAGGCAGACAAAATCTTTTGCGTAACAACGAACCTGCATCGCGGTTGAACATTTTAGAGATGCGTACCGTCGAATATTGCGGACACGCCCGATGACGGTATAATTAACTCGGTTCGGCGGATTGACCCAAACCATAATGAGCGACGAGCGCAGTGAGGGATTGAAGGGCGGAGAAGGAGAGTCGGGTCCGGAAAATCTCCTCGACTCATTCGATCAAGTAATCGCGTCGCTACCGCCGGGCGATCCTGTTCGACGCGACCTCATGCAGTTGCGCCCGCAAATTCTCGATCAACAGGAGACGATGGTTGAGGCGCGCCGGATGATTGAGAAGCTCGAGGAAGTCATCAAAAAAGTGACTTCGCCGGCGAACCGGATCGGGACCTTTCTCGGCGCGACTTCGAAGGAGACCGCGCACATCGTGGTGGGCGGCGCCGATTATTATTGCAACGTCGATCCGCGTATTCCGCTGTCGAGATTGAAAAAGGGCACGCGTGTCCTCGTCAACGAAGCGTTCGTCATAGTCGGTGATTTGGGATTCGAGACCGCCGGCCCCGTAACAAAGATTACCGAGGTAATGGGCAAAGACCGGTTGCGCGTCGGTTCAGAGCACGGGTTGCATTCGATGGTGCTGCAACGCTCCTCGGAACTTGTTCATTCCAATTTGAAATCGGGCGACGAAGTTCGCGTTGACTCTAATTACCGCATGGCTTTGGAGATGCTCTCGAGCACGAAATCGGACGAATATTATCTCGATACCGTGCCCGAACTGCCGTGGGAAAAGGTTGGTGGCCAGGAAGCGGCGCTGCAAGCGATCAAGGACGCAATCGAGTTGCCGCTTTTGCATCCTGATCTTTTCCAAAAATTTCAGCACGCCACGCCGAAAGGCTTTCTGCTTTACGGGCCGCCGGGCTGCGGCAAAACGCTCATCGGCAAGGCGACTGCGTTCAATTTGACAAAGCAACTCGGCGAAAAAACCGGGACCGAGATGCGCGAATATTTCATGCATGTCAAAGGTCCCGAGATCCTCAACATGTGGGTGGGCGAATCCGAACGGATGGTGCGCGAAATCTTTGCCACAGCGCGCGAGAAACGAAAGGAAGGTTTCATGCCATTTCTTTTCATCGACGAAGCCGAATCGATTCTCGGCACACGGCGCGCATCGCGCTACTCGAATATTCTTTCCACGCTGGTGCCGATGTTCTGCTCGGAGATGGATGGAATCGATTCGCTCAATGACGTCGTCATTATCCTTGCTTCGAATCGAGCGGACCTGATCGATCCCGCGATTTTGCGTCCGGGTCGGATCGACCGAAAAATCAAGGTGAATCGTCCAAACAAGGGCGGCACACGAGAAATTTACCGCATCTATCTCACGGACGACCTCCCATACGATGGTGTGCTGGCCAAGGAAGCCGACGGGATCAGCTCTTCTATCGAACGGTTGATTGAGCGGTTTGTTGACTGGCAATTTGCCCGCCGTGACGAAAACAAATTTTTGGAAGTGACTCTGCGCAGCGGTCGCAAAGAAACGCTTTACCGCAGCGATCTCATCAGCGGCGCAATCATTGCCTCGATCGTGGAGCGCGCAAAAGCGATCGCGATCAAACGGGCCATCAGCACTCAACAGGAGGAAGGAATCCGGGAAACGGACCTGCAACTCGCCTTCAATGCCGAGTACACGGAGAACGACATCTTCCCGGCAACCGACATCACAGAGGATTGGCTCAAGCTGATCGATTACGATCCCGAAAACGTCGTGAAGATTTCACCGGTTAGGCCGGTGTCGGATGGACGCGCGCGTACAACGTCTGTCATATAAATGCGCGTACAAGCACGGTGAGACTGTTGGGGAAGCGAATAGCTTCCCGTGTATATAACCGAACCTCCACCTTGCACAGAAATCTTGCTACCTTGGGAGACTCGATTCTTTATTTGATGACCAGCTGCGTGAAACATCGGTGGCAACGACGTAGCAACAGCAGAGTAGGTTAGCGAATGAAACGCGTCTTTGGCCTGGAGACGGAGTACGGTATCACGCTATGCGGTGCGGAGAGTGTCGATGTCGTGGCTGAATCAATCGAGCTGGTCCGCCGTTACACCGATCACGGCGCGCTGATGAAATGGGATTACGATTTGGAAGACCCGCACCTCGACGCGCGCGGATTTCGCGCCCGCGAATTACTTCAGGACACTGACGAATCGGCTTACTACGAAATCGACAAGCGCCGCCCGCTCAGCTTCGAGGAAATAAAGAGCGACCTGGTCCTTTCAAACGGCGCCCGGTTCTATAACGATCACGCGCATCCGGAATATTCCACGCCGGAATGCACAACTCTTCGCCAGATGGTCGCGCAGGATAAAGCCGGCGAGCGCATCCTGGCGGAATGCGCGCGGCGTCGGAATCTAAAATTGCCGCCAGGATACGAGGTCCGGCTTTACAAGAACAATACCGACTTTGCCGGGCACAGCTACGGCTGCCATGACAATTACCTGATGAGCCGCGACATACCGTGGGATCGAATCGTCGCCGGGATTCTACCGTTTCTGATAACGCGCCAGATTTTCGCCGGTGCCGGCAAAATGGGCGTCGAAGGCGAGAGCAGCCAGGGCGACCCCGCGATTTATCAAGTCTCGCAGCGCGCTGATTTTTTCAGCGTAGTGGTGAGCATCGATACGATGAATCGTCGTCCACTGGTCAACACGCGCGACGAGCCGCACGTGGACGCGAGCCGCTACCGCCGGTTTCACGTCATCCTCGGTGATTCGAACATGAGCGAATGGGCCACGGCGATGAAGATTGGGACCACCGCGCTCGTTCTCGATCTGATCGAGCGCGGAGAAGCGCCACAGCTCGAGATTGCGCAGCCGGTGGACGCGAACAAATCCATCAGCCGCGATCAAACTTACGATTGGATCATTGAGCTGAAGGATGGCCGCAAAATTTCTGCAATTGATGTGCAACGGATTTACTTGCGCGCCGCGAAGAAGCTGTGGCGCGATCCGCCAGACGACGAGCACGCGTGGATTTTGTGCGAATGGGAAAATGTGCTGAACGATCTCGAACGCGACCCGATGTCAACGCGAGATCGTGTCGATTGGTCCGCCAAAAAATTCCTGCTGGATGCTTTGCAGCAGGACGAGAAACTTTCCTGGAACGATCCATGGCTGCAATCGATTGATCTAGAGTATCACAACCTCGATCTCGACCGCGGGTTATACTACGAATTGTTGCGGAAAGATTTGATGCGCCGCGTCACCACGGAGGACGAAATCAAAGGTGCGATCTTTAATCCCCCGGAAACCACGCGCGCGTTTTTCCGGGGCCGCGCCGTGGCGCGTTTCAACGACCAGATTTCCTCCATTCAATGGGACGAAATCGTCTTTATGAACGGTGCGTACTCATGTCGTGTGACTCTGCCCGAAGCAGCCATGGATACGCGCCTGGACGCGCTCAATCACGCCGCACGCAACGGTAAGGATTTCCCGGAATTCATGAGCGGCATCGCGCAGATTGGGTAAGCCGCTGGATCGGTCTCATCTGTCTCACATGTCACATACGACGAATGGGGCATACGAGACTTATTCCCACTCGATGGTGCTCGGTGGTTTGCTGGAGATATCAAACACCACTCGATTGACGCCTTTCACTTCGTTGCAGACGCGGTTGGAAATGCGCGCAAGCAGTTCGTAGGGGATGCGCACCCAATCGGCAGTCATCCCATCCTGGCTTTCGACGATGCGCAACGCGATCGTGTTTTCATATGTGCGCTGGTCGCCCATGACGCCGACCGATTGCACCGGGAGTAACACGGCGAATGATTGCCAGACTTTGTAATACCAGTCGGCTGCTTCCATTTCGCTTTGCACGATCGTGTCCGCCTCGCGCAGGATCGACAGCCGTTCGGGCGTGACCTCGCCTAGAATGCGAACGGCGAGACCCGGCCCCGGGAATGGCTGGCGGTAAACGATCTCTTTCGGCAAACCGAGCTGCAGGCCCGCCTGTCGCACTTCATCTTTGAACAATTGCCGCACCGGCTCGACCAGCTCGAAATGCATTTTTTCCGGCAACCCACCGACGTTGTGATGGGTTTTGATAACCTGCGCGGGATTACCTTCGATCGACACGCTCTCGATCACATCAGGGTACAGCGTACCTTGAGCGAGAAAGCAGAACTTGTGATCGGTAACGGGTGATCCGTCGTCCGTGTTTGCAAGATCGACAATCGCGTCTTCGAAAACGCGGATGAATTCATTGCCAATGATTTTCCGTTTTTCCTCCGGATCAGTAACGCCGCGCAATTTCGACAAGAAGCGTTCCGACGCGTCCACGTATTTGAGTTGAATGTGAAAATTTTCGCCGAAAACGCGCTGCACGATTTCCTCCTCTCGCGCGCGCAGCAGTCCGTTGTTCACGAAAATGCAGGTGAGCTGGTCGCCGATCGCTTTGTGCAGTAGCGCGGCAGTTACTGATGAATCGACGCCGCCGCTCAACCCGAGCACGACGTTCCTGTCGCCGACCTGCTTCCTGACGCGCTCGCAAGCTTCTTCGATAAACGAGCCCATCGTCCAGTCCATCGCGCAGTGGCAGATGTGATAGACGAAATTTTGCAGGATCTCTTTGCCGCGCGGTGTGTGCGCGACTTCGGGATGAAATTGCAAACCGTAAAGTTTGCGTTGCGAGTCCTCCACGGCTGCGAAATCGCAACCTTCCGTTGTTCCAACGACGCGAAAACCTTTCGGCAATGTTGTGACTTCGTCGCCATGGCTGTTCCAAACATCGAGCTGGCTGCCTAATCCATCGAAAAGATCCGATCGATCCGCGATGTGCAGCACGCCGGCGCCATACTCACGGCGCCCCGTGAACACGACCTGTCCGCCAAGGTGATGCGCCATCAACATTAGCCCGTAACAAATTCCCAATACAGGAACGCCTAACGAAAAGATTTTCGGATCGATTTGAGGCGCGCCTTTGTCGTAAACGCTGGCTGGGCCGCCCGAAAGAATCAGTCCATTGGGTTTGACTGCTGCGATTTCAGCGGCGGACGTGTCGAAGCGGACAATCTCCGAATACACCTGGCATTCGCGGATCCGGCGTGCGATGACCTGTGTGTATTGCGAGCCGAAGTCGAGGATGAGGATTTTCGAGTGCGTGGGGCGTTCGGATGTCTTCACACTCTACGGATGCGTTTGCGGCACACTATGCTCCGCGGCCGGATCGTCGGGAGCTCGCTCCAGTGGGCTGAGTGTACCCTGACCGGTGACACCGCGTTCGAACTGCTGTTGCACTTCCCGCGTGCTGCGTTGTTCGAGCGGGTCTGCGCAGCCGCTCAAGGCCAGCCATGCGATTGCGAGCGGAATTGCAAGGGGCCTCATCTACTTATCTTATGAAGAGCCAATTTCATTGCAAGAAGGTTGCGATTTGACACGTTGGAAAAGGGGAAGTGGTCATCCTGAGCGGAGCGCAGCGGAGTCGAAGGATCCCGCGACGCTATCGAAAACTAATGCAACGGGATGGAAAGCCTGGCCTCGCCGCCTGTGGCGGCTGCGTTGCAGCCTCGACTTCGCTCGGAATGACGGTTTAGCGTTTGGCGCTTTAACGCTTCAAACATCATGATCGACCCTGATCTTTTGCTCCAAGGCTATCGGTTCGGTGTTTTCCCGATGGCCATGGGAGACAACTCGATCGAGTGGATTTCGCCCGACCCGCGCGCCATTTTGCCGCTGGACGGATTTCATGTCCCGCACGCGTTGCGACGGCTAGAACGAAGGAAGCCGTTTGAAATTACGATCGACAGCGCGTTCTCGGAAGTGATCCAGCGCTGTGCTGAACGGAAGGACACTTGGATCAATCGGGAGATCATCGAGAGCTATACGCGACTGCATGAGCTCGGCCACGC
>JBKOYE010000114.1:0-8020 GCA_046725275.1 Verrucomicrobiota bacterium | reverse complement strand
CTCGACGACACGGACGATGAAATCGTTTTGTAGTAGCGCGTCGAGCGATCGTTCGGCGGCTTTTGCTCCAGCCGCGTCCGAATCGAAGCATAAGACGACTTCATCAACAAAACGTTTAAGAATCCTCGCCTGATTTTCTGTGAACGCAGTCCCCTGTGGCGCGACGACATTCATGATTCCCGCCTCGAACAAGCTGATTAAATCAAGCTGGCCTTCACACACGATAGCGCAGTTCGCCTCGATCAGGGCCCTCTTGGATTTGTGCAACCCAAAAAGGACGTTGCCCTTTCGGAAAAGCGGCGTCTCGGGTGAGTTCAAATATTTCGCAGCGCCTTCCTCGTCTTTCAGCAGTCGACCGCTGAAGGCAATCACTTCCCCGACATCGTTGCAGATGGGAAACATGATCCGCCCCCGAAAACGATCGTACGAGTGTTGAGGGTTGATGTTTGATGTTTGATCTCGCTGAATGTCGTTTTCGTCCCTTGCTTTAACAAGCCCACTCAGCATGAGATCGCGTGAATCGTGCCCTTGCGCGCGCGCCCAACTACCAAACGCGTCCCATTCATCCGGCGCGTACCCAAGCTGCCAATGTTTCGCAATTTCACCCGTGATTCCGCGGCCTTTTAAATATTTTCGCGCGGGTTCCCCAATTTCTCTTTTGACCAAATTTTCGTGGAACCATTCCGCGGCCTCGGCATGTAATTTTAGTAGCTTTCGGCGTGATTCGTACTGTCGATCTTCATCTGCCGCGCCACGCTTTTCGACTATGGTGATGCCCGCACGCGTCGCGAGTTTGCGCACGGCCGATGGAAAATCGACGTGCTCGTAATCCATAACGAACCGGAAAATGCTGCCGCCGGCGCCGCAGCCAAAACAATGAAAGGTCTGCCGGCTCGGGCTTACCATGAACGATGGCGTTTTCTCCTGGTGAAACGGACACAGCGCCTTGAAATTCGCTCCCGCGCGCTTGAGCGGGAAATACGAACCGATTATTTCGACGATATCGTTCGCGGCGGCGATTTGCTCGATTGTTTCTGATGGAATTGCCACAGGGAAACTGGCAAGCTTATCCGCGCCTGATCAATTTAAAACATGAAGATGTTCGCGATGAGCATTTGCGTCGCTTGTGTCCTTGGCGTCGCTACAACGGCTCCCGCGCGCGAGGCCATTCATAAAGGCGACGTCGTCGTAGTGCCATTGCACGGCGAAGTTTCACCTTCGCTGCTGGCCTTCCTGCGGCGGGCGGTGAAAACGGCCGAGAGCAACGAGGCTTCGGCGATTGTTTTCGACGTGAACACCTATGGCGGCCGTCTCGACACAGCGACGGAGATCGTGAATGCGCTCAATCAAATCAAAATCCCAACTTACATGTTCATTAATACGAACGCCGGATCGGCTGGCGCGATCATCGCCATCGCCACGCAACACATTTACATGGCGCCGGTGAGCGCAATTGGTGCGGCTGCTCCGATCCTTGCCACGGGCGAAGATCTTCCCGCCACGGCGCAGGAAAAAACGATTTCGTATTGGTCTGCGCTCATTCGGGGTTCGGCCATCAAGAACGGTCACAATCCCGACCTCGCCGAGGCGTTCATGAACAAAGATAAGGAAGTAAAAATCGGCGACCGCGTCGTCCATCCGAGCGGCGCAGTCCTCACTCTCAATGCGCAGGAAGCGACCGAAAAGATCAACGCCAAACCGTTACTCGCAGACGGCATTATCGATTCCATTGCCGATCTGACCAAAAAAGCCGGCCTCAAGGGCAACATCGTCAGGATCGAGCAAACTGGTTTCGAGCAGATCGCGTTTTGGATAACGGCGCTTGCGCCGTTGCTGCTGCTCGGCGGAATTCTCGGCGCGTATTTGGAACTCAAGATTCCCGGCGTGACGTGGCCCGGCGTTATCTCTGCGATTTGTTTCGCACTCTTTTTCCTCGGCCATTATCTCGCTGGGCTTGCCGGATGGGAGGTCGTTGCGCTTTTCGTTCTCGGAATGGTTCTGGTGTTGATCGAGATACTGTTCTTCGCGCACAGCACAATCATCTTCGGGGTGCTAGGCGTGTTTCTCATGATCGCTTCGCTGCTCTGGACAATGATCGACCGTTACCCGCAGCAACCCTTTCTACCGACCGGCAAAATGCTCGCGATTCCACTGCTCAACATGTTCATCGCAATTCTTGGATCATTCATCGTGATCGCCCTGCTCGCGCGTTATCTTCCGCGCACGAGTTTTTACCGCCGATTTGCCTTGATCGATTCAAATCCGCCCGGCCCATCCCTGGCCGGTGCGCCGCGGCAATTCGCAACCGCACTCGCGCTCGCACCCGGAATGCAAGGCACCGCCGTCACGGTGCTGCGTCCCAGCGGCAAAGCGCGTTTCGCCGATCACGTCGTCGACGTCATCACCGAAGGAGAATTTATCGCCCCAAAAACACCAGTCACTGTCATCCAGACCGACGGGATGCGCGTGGTTGTGAAAACCACCATGCAGGGCTGATCCAGCGTGCTCACCCGCCAGCGACGACGCGAATGAATTCGATGCGGTCGCCTTCGGACAACGATCGTTCTGACCATTCGTGCCGGTGCAGGGCTTGACCGTTGTGCTCCACCAGAATGGATTGCGGCGACAGTTCGTACTGATCGATTAATTCCGCAATGGTTCCGGCTTCGCGGGCTTCAACCGATTCTCCATTCAGTGAAATCGTCATGGCTTCGCCACGTTAAGCGTTAAAAGCGTTACAGAGATCACGAGGACTATCCATTTTGACTATGTAACGATGTAACGAATCACACTCCGCAGAGCGCCTGATCCCAATCTTTCCAAACCGGTTCCAAGCCGTGATCACGAAGGACCGCTGCGATTTCGGCGGGGGAACGTTCGTCGCTGATCTCGAACTGGCCGGTGGCGAGTTGATCTTCGCCATCCTGGTATTCGGGCGCGACGATTCGGCCACGCACCGTCCGGTGCAGATGTTCGCGGCCTTGCCGGGTATAACCGCCGGGTTCGGTGTGACTGCCAGCGCTCATCATTGTTACTCCGATCGAAGCCAGCACATCGCGCAACGGCGCGCGCTCGCGCGTGCTAAGCACGATCCCGACCTGCGGGAAGGTCATGCGCAATGCGCAAACCAATTGCACAAGTTCCCGGTCGTTCATCGAGAAGAGCGGACGAAATCCGCCGGCAGCCGGACGTAACCGGGGGACGCTCACGGTCATTTGCGCCTGCCAACAATATTTGAATAGATATTCCAAGTGCGCGGCGAGCGCGATCGCTTCATCCCGCCATCGCGACAAACCAATCAAAGCGCCGATGCCGAGCCTGCGAAAACCGGCTGCGTATCCGCGCTCAGCGCAATCGAGCCGATAATTAAAATCGCGTTTCGGTCCGGCGGTGTGCATTTCGGCATACACGCCGCGATTGTACGTCTCCTGATAAACAATAAGCCCTTCCGCACCAGCCTCGACGATTGACACGTAATCCTCGGTGTCCATCGGGCCGACCTCGATCGAGATCGACGAAAAATCAGTCGCGAGCGCGCGCACGCATTTGCCGAGATAATCGCCACTCACAAATTTGGGATGCTCGCCGGCGACGAGCAGGATCTGTCGAAATCCCTGACACGCCAGATGCTGCGCTTCGGCAACGACTTCATCGACATCGAGCGTGACACGCAGGATGGGATTATCCCGGGAGAAACCGCAATAATGGCAATTGTTGATGCACTCGTTCGAAAGATATAGCGGCGCAAAGAGGCGCATCGTGCGCCCAAAGTTTTGCAATGTGAGAGCGCGCGAAGTTCGCGCCATCGCTTCAAGTTCCTGACCGGATTTTGGCGCGATCAATTGCTCGAAGCGCTCAACCAGCTCCGATTTCCTCAGCGCCATGTTATCCAAGGTCTCGACGAACGACATCGCGATAATTTCGTGCCGCATCCAGCGTGCGCAAATGGCAATCGCGCCACACAAAAAAAGGCGTCCAGTATTCCTGACGCCACTGTAACAAATGCGCTTGCGGACAGCTTAGAAGGCGAAATTCACACCCGTGCGGACCATGCCGAAGTTGTTGTTCGGCCCATCGACAAAATTCCAGCTGAAATCACTGACCCAGCCGATATGTGGGGTCAGACGGATTTCCATGCCGCCGCCGACTTGGCCGATCGCCTCTGTCTCAGAACTGCTTCGATGCGTGACGATTTGGTCCTGCGGCTCCCCTTCCTCAATATCGGTAGTTAGCACAAGCTGCGTCTTCTGACCGCCGCCAAAAATGGCGCCGCCACCGCCGAAAATGTAAGGCGAAAAGCGCGTGCACGGGATCGGGTAACGCAAAGTTAAGGTTCCCAGCACGGCCCCGATTGCCTGGTTCTCGTGTCGGATGTTGCGCTGAAAAATGCCCTCACTAAAATCGATGAAAACATCTTCGAACCCTTGTCTTGCATCAACCGCCCAGCCTTCAATGCCCACACCGATGTAACGCATGAAGAAGTATTTTAGATCGAGACCACCGCCCCAAGCATGATCCGACTCGATGTAGCGATCATTTTCCCAGTTGTTTCCCGTAAACACGTAAGTGCCCCAAAGGCTGACGTTAATTTCTCTGTCCGCGTACCACTCCGGGCAAGGCGGTGGAGCAACCTGCTTAATTTCCTTCCCTGAATAGCCAACTCCAGCAAAAGCGGCCGAGGCGATTAGACCCGTGCCTAACACGCACAACAGCAGCTTCTTCATTTGTTTCTCCTTTTGGTTAAGCCCCCTCCAAACCTGACACGCGCCAGTCGATGAACGACTCCCGCAACGCATTTGGATGTTGTGAGTCTGAGCCCGGCCGCCCGAAATTGCAAGCATTTTAAGCCGGCGCCGACTGGTTCAGGGCTTCAGTTCCACGCCGGTATTCGCGTCTGTAATGACAAATTTTTCGTGATGAAACGTGGGGTCGCCGCGAAACATCAGACGACCCGCGTAACGGCGCTCCAGTTCCACCAGCAGCTCTTCATCTTCCTCTTTCAAACGCTTCAAGACATCGGGGTTAAGAATTACCCGAATGTCGTGAATCGAGTCCTGATACTTGCGCATCACAGTGTTGAGCGTCCTGTGTAATTCCACGCTCGTGGTCATGGTCGTTTTCACTACGCCGCGCCCGCCGCAGTAGGGACAATTTTCATAAATCGTGTCGCTGAGGCTTTCCTGCGCCCGTTGCCGCGTCATCTCCATGAGTCCAAGCTGTGAAATAGGAAGCACATGCGTTCTGGCTTTGTCGCGCTTGAGCCGTTCCTTCATCAAATTGTAAACGGCTTGCTGATCTCTGCGGCCTTTCATATCGATGAAATCAGCGATGATCAATCCGCCAATATTGCGTAACCGAAGCTGGCGCGCGATCTCGTCCGCCGCTTCCAAGTTGGTTTGCAAAATTGTTTTCTCAACATCGCGCCCGCCTTTGTTGCGACCGGTGTTCACGTCGATGGCCACCAGCGCTTCCGTCTCGTCGATCACAATGTAGCCCCCGCACTTCAGCCAAACCTGGCGATGAAATGCATCGTCGATCTGTTTCTGCACACCGTTCGTGTCGAAGATTGGCGTCGCGCCATCGTAGTGGCGAACGCGATTCCGCGCACGGCGGGAGATTTGACCGACCATGTCCATCATCCGATCGGTTGCCGCGCCATCATCGCAAACGATCTCGTTGATCTCTTCGGTGAGAAAATCGCGCACGGTTCTTTCGACCAAATCCGGTTCCTCAAACAGCCTGCACGGGGCCGGGTTGTCACGGATGGCTTGCTCGACTTTGGCCCACTGATCGAGAAGAACCCGCAGATCTCGCACAAAATACCGGGCGCGTTGACCTTCTCCTACTGTGCGGATAATAACGCCGACACCGTCGGGAATATCCAGTTGGCGAAGAATCTTGCGTAGTCGCTCGCGTTCTTTTGGTTCCTCGATTTTTCGCGAGATACCACTGCGATCGCTGAACGGCATTAGAACCAAATAGCGGCCGGCGAAACTGAGATTGGTTGTAACGCGCGGCCCCTTGGTGCCGATCGGGCCTTTCGTAACCTGAACGATCACGTCCGAACCCACCGGATAAATGCTCGGAATGTCTTTTACCGTGATTCGCTTTCGAGGACGCTTGCTCGACCGCCTGTCGATTTCTTCGACCCCGCTGTCGAGCGCGGCTGGGATCGCGTCCCAAAAATGGAGGAAGGCGTTTTTCTCGAAGTCGATGTCAACAAACATCGCCTTCAAACCCATCTCGATGTTTTTGACTTTACCCTTGTAAACGCTGCCTACGATGTTCCGCGAACTCTTACGCTCGACGCTGTATTCCTCGAGTCGGCCACTCTCGAGCAAAGCCACACGGGTCTCGAGTTTCTCTACGCTCAATATGAGCTTGTTGCCGGTCTTGCGTGAAGCAAGACCCAAAATCTTTCTTACCTTGTCTATCATAAAAATGGAGGGGTTGCCCGGTCATCAGCGAAGCTGCCGACGCGAACTGCAGTAGCGATTCTGACCGAAGGTTCATCTTGTAGTTGTGCGCTTGCGGCTGGGCGGCGGAGGGGGAGGCGGTGCCGGCTGGCGCTTTATACCAAAGAGCCGCTGAAAAAAATTGCGTCGAGGCTGAGGCGCTGCAACCGGGATGGCGCGAGCCGCCTGAGCCGCAGCTCGGCGCGCTACCCTGCCCTCTGAATCTGCTTCGGGTTCAACGTCGGGGTCGCCGCCTGCGCCCGCCATTTGCACATCTGCGCCTTGCGAGTTGTTGGCATTCTCCTGGTCATCACTTCCGCCGTTTATTCCCGAATCGCGGAAACTCACTTCCTTGATCATTTGAAAAGGATTAGCCTTTTGCGCGGGAGGAAGCCAAGCGACCTGGGCTTCAAACTTCCCCTCGTCCATGGCCAGCGAGCGCTCCATAATGCGCGCGGCGATCGGGCACGCGACGCTGCCGCCGTGCTCCCCGCCTTGCACCATCACTGCGACCGCATATTTCGGGTTGTCGAACGGGGCCCAACAAATAAACCAGGAGATTGTATCTTCCCTGCCCTTGTATTTGGCCTGTGCAGTGCCGGTTTTTCCTGCGACCTGCACGTTAATCAACCGCGCCCGCCCGCCTGTTCCGCCGTCTGCGTTGACCACATTCCAAAATCCTCGGCGTTCTAACTCAATGTCCGCAGGCGAAACCTCGCTACGAAAATCGGCATGCACTTTCGGCTGATCGGGCACGGCGATCTTTCCATCCTCGTCGAGAACTGGTGTCCCGTCCTGATTTAATACTTTTTTGACCAGGCGCGGATAATAAGAAATGCCGCGATTAGCGATCGTGGAATAAGCCATGGCCATTTGCAAAGGCGTGCACAGATCGTACCCCTGCCCAATCGAAACGTTTGCGGTGTAGGCTTGCGACCATCGTTCCTGAGGATAATAAATCCGCAGCCAGTCTGGCCCTGGCAGCACTCCGGGTTGTTCGCCGGTTAGATTTAGCCCAGATGGTTTTCCCAAGCCAAGCAACTCGCCTACCCGATCGATCGAATCGATACCTGCGGCGTTACCATACTGGTAAAAGAAGGCGTTACACGACACTTTGATCGCGTCCGGCAATGCGAGGGTGCCATGAGTGTAATGTTTTTCGGCCGCCCAGCATTGGAAATAATGATCGCCGTACTGAACACCACCGCTGCACGTGAATTTCTGCTTCGCCAAGCCTCGACGCAGTCCAGCGAGCGAAGTGATTAGCTTGAATGTCGATCCGGGCGGGAACCCGCTCACGGCGCGATCAATCAGGGGATTGGCTTCATCCTTCTGCAGCGCCGCCCAATCTCTTGCCTTGATGCTGGGGATAAAGGTATTTGGGTCGAACGAGGGTACGGAAGCCATTGCCAGGATTTCGCCAGTGTTCGGATCGACCACCACCGCAGCGCCTCGGCCGACCGATCGCAATGCTTCCTCGGTGATCGCCTGGATGCGGGCGTCGATGGTCAAATAAACATTCGCGCCCTGTTGCGGCGGGTCTTCGCGCAAGATCCCGTCGATGG
>JBKOYE010000183.1:0-18389 GCA_046725275.1 Verrucomicrobiota bacterium | reverse complement strand
CTATCAAGCCACCGAACGTGAGGAAGGGATAGAACGCCGGATTCGGAGCTTGGGCCAAACCATAGAAAATTGTGGCTAGAAGCGCAACGAAGGCACATCCGGCCCAACAGGTTTTTTTCCTCTGAGAAGTGACCTTAAGATACTTGCTCTCCCGATCGCGAGCCACCGCTTGCTGCTTTGCCCGCTCTACGCATTTGTTCTTCAGCCATGCTACTGACTCCAGTGTGCTATGCGTCGTCGAGGACGGGTAGTCATTCCCCCCCGTGGCAAGTTCGGTTCGGATGACTCCAGCTGCGCCATCGAACTGGTCTATGGCAAGTACTGGCAGCCGACGAGCCAGAGCAATCTGTCCCGCGATTAGCGTCGACCGTGCGCCCCCCATCAAAAGCACAGCGTCGACACCCTCGGCGGCGGCGAGCGAACGGTAAAATGGGGCCTCCCAGTCTGGGCCAGCAAAGAGATTGCGGTCGAAGAGGTCCTGGCGCGTCGCCTGTTCAGCAAATTTAACGTTGTTTTTCTGTGACTCAGCGAAGCGCACTCGAATCGAACCAGCGCCGGTCCCAGCGGGAAGCGCCTTCACGTACCCTGACACTACATGGGGTTCAAGCGAGTCGTCATCGGAGAAATAGACGACAAGGCCCATCCCTGCGTTCGCTAGCGCAGCCCCGATCTCCCCGGCTACCTTCTTGGCCTCGTCGACCTTGGCCGGATCATTCTTTAACATCCAAAGTCCGCCAATGATCGCGACAAACGGCATGCTATCGTTTTCTGCGCTCACTTCCTTTTTTGTGAGCGTGCCCATACCATTCAGGCTGGGTCAAGCTTATTTTCCGGCAGCCTTTTTGGCTTCGAGCTTTTCAGAGGTCGTCATTGAGAGGAAATTGCATCCGCAAGACCTCCCTAACGCAGGCTTACAAAGTCATGTACGGCCTCTGGGGCATGGGGCAGATGATGTTCACCAAATACGTCGTCGTGGGCGCCGACGTGGACGTGCACAACACCAGTGAGGATTTCGACAGCCGCAGCAAACTCGGCATCGACAAGATGAAGAAATTGCCGGGTCAAGATCTAAACGGTCCTTGGCGGCCGCTAATGAAGATGGACGAGGCCATAAAAAGAAGATTGACCCGCTTCATACCAACTGAAGTGGGGAGCGCCCGTCTCGCGTAGCGTCTGGGCGACTCGCTTGCGATTCCAATAAGCGGAAGATCTGTTCGCCGGTCGCGGCGGTTCATGATGTGGTAGATCGCGCCAGGATGCTCGGCTCATAGTTTGCAAGTCATATCGTGAGAGTGGCCGCCGTAGAGACTTGGAATTGCCTATCTGTTCAAATGTGCGCAGCAATCGACTGGCAAGGCACGGTCTTCAGAACCACAAGAGCGGGCAAGACGAAGAAAATCTAAGGCACTCCAACTTCCACATAAGTGATTGGCTTATACAGCCCGGGGTCTTGCCTTCTCCCACTGCTTGTCACTCCGCCTCGAGAGCCCTATTAACAGCGAGGAAGTAAGAGTTTGCCGCCTGACGACGGTCGCTGATCTTGTCGGCAGTGGCGACGTAAACCTTGTCTTACTCGATTGATATACTTCCTCCTTCGGCGGATAAGGATGATCCATAGGAACGACGAAAAAAGCCTTTAATCCCAGACGACGGCATGGTCTGACATGATTTTTTGAACGCTCCGGTGCTGAGCTTCTTTTGGGCTTATCTGTCTTCCCAGCGTCCTATGCAGGGCCTACTGTAGCTGATTGGGCGCAGCAGCCGGCAATGCAGCGGTGCTCGCATCCCGTAGCATCCCAATGGTGTCGGCCATTTCAGGATGCCGTTTCAGCAGCACCCGCTCAAATTCATGCTGCCCCATGGCGATCGCTTCCGCAAACATGACCGGCTGCTTCTGGAGAGACGATTGACCGACCGGACTGGCCAAGAAGCGGGCGAACTGCACGATTTCTGCTTCCGTGTAATACTTCACCATCAGATCGGCCATGATGCGTTCCAGTCTGCCGCCGCCACACGCTACCGCCTAGACACTGCGAACTTCGTCGGCCGCGTCCCCGCGAGACTGCGCGAGCAATTGAGTCAGCATCTGCTCCTGCATGCCGGATAAATAGTCTTGTGGCACCAAGGCAAGATAGTGCTCGACGGCGACCCGTCTGTCTCGGGCGATGGCTGCCTGACGCTGCACCAGTCGGCTCGCGTTATCAAGGTCGCCAATCTGCCGGAAGAACTCTGCCGCTACCGAAAGGATGGAAAGGTCTGTAGTGCCTTCGGTAGCCTTGGCGAACAAAATTCTCGCGTCTTGAGTCCGTCCATCGCGGGCCGCGCCCATTGCGGCTCGCGCCATAGCCAAGTCTGCGTTCTGGGCCTCGACTAGGCTTAGGTCGGCCTTCGCTGCGGCATTCCTTTCCCTACCCTTGGTTCCTTTTGTCGACGCCGGCTTCCGCTCTTGAGCTCGCGCCGCACGCCGCTGACCAGCGCGCTCTGCCTTCGTCAGCGCCTCTTCCTGGGCTTGGGAAAACTTGATTTCGGGAGAGTGGGTGTCGAGAGCCTTCCACTCGCCGCGAGCAAATGCGCGAAGATGGCTATCGACCTCTTTCCCAAAGTCCACCTCGGTGTTAAAGGAGCGAATAAGGGTCATGTGCTCTTTCTGGAGTTCCGTGCGAAAGTCCAAAACTTTTTTAAGCTCGGGGCCCGGATCGGCGACGGACGCGTTGTCCACGCTTTTGAAGAAGATTAGAACCTCCGGTGACTTTTTCTTCCTCCAGAGACTAAGTGCTAACCTGAATTCCTCTTCCGTGTATGACGAGAATTTAGAATCGGGCGCGCTCTGACCCCAGCGGCGATGCAGTGCGAGGAAAACAACATCGCACTGCTCGAGTTCCCGGTTGATAACGGCCTGGGGGCGCCGTCCGGTTTCAGCCAAAACGTCTTCCCAGCCGACTGGGATAAATTTGATTCCCGCGCCGTCGGCAAAACCAGCGTTAAGCTCGTCGATCGTATCCTTGAAAACCTTGCGTTCCGGCGCCAAGTCGCCCGGTGAAGCGATAAACACGGAAATTTGCCTGGGCTCGCTCTTCTTCATGGCTTCCCAATTAAACTGATATTAATAGCAAATTACTTTCGCGTCGATTAATCGCCAAGCATTTAATGCCTCTTCCCGCCCGGTTGCAATCATTTTTGGTCCCTTTTTTGGCGCTTCCCCGCTTCCCGGGCTACCACTGTTGGTGAGGCCAACGGACCTCATTAACTGGCGAACCGGCGAGCTGACTTCCTGGCATTTATTAACGTCTGGTCGAGCCATATTCGGCCGGCGCATCGCCGCCAGGGCCGGCGAAAATGAAATTCGATCCGGATTCTTGGCCGTGGGAACTGACATAAGCTCACTCAGACCTGCACGGCCGTAGGGGGCATGGCGGCAGATGGTCGAACGACGACATTACTGACGCAGCCCCGGTGAACTCTTCTTTTGTCTCTAGGTCAACATTCAGCTATGCCGCCTAGCCCCCGACGGCCTGGTAGTGGCCGAGCCCACGCTTCCACATAAACCGCGCCCACATCCACGTGAGCAACAGCCAGCCAGTTTGCATTGCGAGCGCCTGCACAAGGTCGGCTCCTTTTAATCGGCCCAGAAAGATCGCCACCGGACAAAACAGCTCATAATAAAACGGCAGCCACTTCATCACTGCCTGGACGGCGGCGGGCATGATGTCGATCGGAAACATCTGACCGCCCAGGAAATATTCGAACGAATAAACGATGAACACGATGGTGGAAATTTCCAAAATCCAGAACGCAAACATTGCCAGGCTGTAGGTGATGAAGAATTGAATGAACGCGGCCATCACGGTCGAGATCACCGTTAACACGTACACCAGCGGATTGGTCGGCAGCACGATATACTCCCTGAAATAAATGAAGATCAGCGCGATCGGCGGCAACGTAACGAAGCTGTAAACGAGACGGGCACTCAAAAAAATGCTGGTCCGGTACGCGAGATAACTCATCGGCTTCGTGAGCAGCGCGTTGATCTGGCCTTCGCGAATGTCGGCGGCGATTTGAAACTCGTCCTCTGTCGGCACGACTAGATTGCTGACCAAAATGGTGAGCAAATAATAATAAATCATCGAGCCGTAATCGTAGCCGTGCAGTCCGCCGCCACGCTCCTTGAATACCGCTGCCCAAAGAAACACCGTGCCGGCCAGCGGGATTAGGCCGAAGAGAGCGCGCAGGAAATAATTCCAGCGGTACACGAACGTGTTCTGGAGCCCGATGTTAAAGACCGAAGCGTACTTGGTGATCCTGCTCGTGCTCATCCTCGTAATCGAAATCGAAATGAGAAGATATTGAGCACGAGCGGAGCGAAGTCGAGGCTGCAACGCAGCGGACGAAGTCCGCGAGGCCACGCTTTCAACCCCGCAGCGAAATCTTCAGGCAATTCCACGGGATCCTTCGACTTTGCTCAGGATGACGTTGCAGCCAGTTCCACCGCGAGATTAATCGCCGAGATCATGCTGTCGGGTCGAGCAATTCCTTTCCCAGCGATCTCAAACGCGGTGCCGTGATCGGGACTGGTCCGAGGAAACGGAAGACCAAGCGTCACGTTCACACCGCTGTGGAATGCGTGCAGCTTCAACGGGATCAATCCCTGATCATGATACAGGCAAAGCACCGCGTCGAATTCGCCTTCAATAGCGCGGTGGAAAACCGTGTCCGGTGAAACGGGACCGATGAAAAGCGATCCGTGATCCGTGATCGGTGCTCGGTTTAGTTCTTCGACTGCCGGCGCGATGATTTCACTTTCCTCGCGGCCAAGTTTGCCGGATTCGCCGGCGTGCGGATTTAATCCGGCAACGGCAACGCGGGGCGCAGTTTTGCTTCGGGAGCGCAGAAACTCCGCGAGCAACAGCGCGACACGCACTATCTCCGACTGCTTGAGCGCGCGCGGGACGTTGCGCAGAGGAATATGCGCAGTGACGAGCGCGACTGTGAGTTTTCCACCGGTTACACACATCGCGAAATTTTTGGCGCCGCAGCGCTCGGCGAAAAATTCCGTTTGGCCCGGGAATCTGAAGCCGACTTCGTACATCCGGGCCTTGTGAACCGGCCCGGTCACGATCGCATTGAGTTCGCCGCGGCGGGCGAGCGTGACCGCTTCTTCGAGTGCAGCGGCCGCCGCACGCGCTGTTTCGGGCGTCGGTTCGCCTGGCTTACAATCTGGCTGCCGGCCGGTGACGACGTATTCGATCGAATCGGGAATGCGCCCCGATTTGAGCGCGAGCTCGACAATCTCCGGTCCAATTCCGGCGCAATCGCCAAGCGTGATGCCGATGCGCGGTTGTGTACTGCTCGTACTCATGCTCGTGATCGTAATCGAATTTGTTCACTCGGCACGAACAGGATTGGACCAAAAAGAAGAGGAAAAAGCAGAGGGGGAGTTCGCCTCAGAACGTTTTGATGTAGGCTTTTTCCCGCAGGCTGGCGAGCCAGCGTTCCTGAATTTGCTGGGCTTCTTCCTGGACCAGTTTCTTCTCTATATCGGCGCGCACTTCGGTGAGAGATTTGGTATTGCCGCCGTGTTTATCTTCAACCTTCAGGATGTAATAATTGCCGGCGTAGTCGATGATGTTGCTGATTCTGCCGACAGGCATGTTGAAGGCAAACTTTTCAAGCGGTTCCGCCAGAGTTTTGCGTTCGATCCAACCCCAGTCGCCGCCGTTGTCCTTCGTGCTGTCCTCGGAATACATCTGCGCCATCTGCTCGAACTCTGCGCCACTGGCGAGCTTGCCGAGCACTTCTTCGGCGAGTTCTTTTTGCGCAGGCGCGCTCGCGGTATCCTTATGGCCGGGGATCATGATCATTCGCAATTTGATCTGCTCCTTGGACGTAAATTCATCGCGATGCTTCCTGTAGTACTCGTCAATCTTCGTAGGCGAAATAATGGAGTTCGTCTTTACGTTCTTACCGCGCATCGCTCCCACAATGATTTTTTCCATCTCCTTTTGTTTGAACTCACCCAGCGTGTAGTTCTGCGCCTCGAGCGTTTTGACAAAGGTGTTGCGGTCGCCACCAAACGATTCCCGAATGATCTCATGTATTCGCTGATCCACGATGTGATCAGGGATTTCGTAGCTTTCTTTCTTGAACGCCTGGATCACGAGCCGCCGATCGATCAAATCTCGTAGAGCAAGTTCGCGCAGTTCCGTCAGTTTCTTCTCTAAATCATGCCCCGTGTACTGTTGGCGGAGTAGTCTTTCCTGCGGCGCGGATAAAGCGCGCACCTGGGAATAAGTGATGACTTCGCCATTTACAACCGCGGCGATCCCGTCCACAACTGTGGCCTGCTCGCCAGACGCG
Source organism: Verrucomicrobiota bacterium (assembly GCA_046725275.1). GTDB lineage: Bacteria > Verrucomicrobiota > Verrucomicrobiia > Chthoniobacterales > UBA10450 > Udaeobacter. The sequence goes on along the minus strand of JBKOYE010000183.1, from coordinate 12,035 downwards.
GCGCGACAGATCGGCACTTGTGCAAGTGCACCGATTGCCAGCAAAACGGCCGTAAAAAGACGGATGCGATCCCTCATAATTTCCTAATCAGTTCGACAATTTCCGGGAGGTGTTGATCGATTTTCGATGCAACTAAACGGGGGAATTTGCCCGCGACAAGTATAAAATCCCCGTGCCGCGTCAACATTACTTTGCGCTCGCGCACTTCCACACGGCTCACGCCTGATTCTGCCGCGGCAAGTTTGATCTCGACCATCGTGAACAAATTGTCGACGGCAGGCGGAAACGGCCCGAAACGATCGCGCCAGTCGCGGTGCAGTCGTTCCAGTTGCTCGCGCGACGTGATCTGCGCAATCTCCCGGTACGCTCGTATGCGCATGGCAGCATCGCTGACATACGCGACAGGAATGAACGCGGGAATTATGTGTGGGAAGCTGTCAGCTTCCCCTAGTGGAGGCGTCACGACCTCGGCTTCGTTTGTCACCACAAAATCGAGGCGCACATCGACATCCAACCGGAGCCGCGGCTTTTGTCCTTTCAGCTGCGCGACCGCCTGCTTGAGCAACTGACAATACAAATCGAAGCCCACCGCCATGATGTGGCCGCTCTGAGCCGTGCCGAGGATGCTGCCCGCCCCGCGAATCTCCAGATCGCGCATGGCGATGCGAAAACCAGCGCCTAACGAGCTGTATTGCTTGATCGCGGTGATCCGTTTGCGCGCAGCGCCAATTGTCATCATCTCGCGCGGCAGAAGTAGATAGGCATATGCCTTGTGCTCAGCCCGACCGACACGTCCGCGCAATTGGTACAAATCCGCGAGGCCAAATTGATCCGCGCGATCGATGATGATCGTATTTGCGTTCGGAATATCGAGACCGCTTTCGATGATCGTTGTGCAAACGAGCACGTCTGTTCTGCCGGCAATAAATCGCGCCATGACGGCTTCCAGTTCATCTGCGTCCATTTGGCCGTGGCCAATTTCAATTCTGGCCTCCGGACAAAGATGGTTAATACGATCGCGAACCCGTTCGATACTCGCGATGCGATTGTGCAAAAGGAAGACCTGGCCTTGCCGTTCCAGTTCGCGCTCAATCGCGCCGCGAATGATCCGCTCATCGTACGCCGATACAACTGTTTCGACCGGCAAACGGTTGGGCGGGGGAGTCTCAATCGTGGACATGTCTTTCACGCCCACGAGTGAAAGATAAAGAGTGCGCGGAATCGGAGTGGCAGAAAGGGTCAGCACATCCACGAGTTTGAACACCTCTTTGAATTTTTCCTTGTGAAGAACGCCGAAGCGCTGTTCCTCATCGATCACCACGAGGCCGAGCTCTTTGAACACGACGTCGCCAGAGATGAGCCGATGCGTGCCGATGACGATGTCGACTCCGCCTTCGTGCAACAGTTGCAGCACTTTTTTCTGTTCGGAATGTGAACGGAAACGGCTGAGCATTTCTATGCGCACGGGATACTCGCGCATGCGCTGCCGGAAGACCTCGAAGTGTTGCTGAGCCAGAACAGTGGTCGGCGCGAGCACGGCCACTTGTTTGCCGTCCATGACCGCCTTGAACGCGGCGCGTACTGCGACTTCGGTTTTACCGAAACCAACGTCGCCGCAGATCAGGCGATCCATCGGCCGGGGCCGTTCCATGTCGATCTTCGTGTCGATGATCGCCTTCATTTGGTCCGGCGTTTCGCGGAATGGAAATGAGCGTTCAAATTCGGCCTGCCATTTTGTGTCTGGGCCGAACTCGTAGCCGGGACGCATTTGTCGCTCCGCCTGGATCGCGAGCATTTTGCCTGCGTAATCGAAAATGGAAGCCGCGGCTTTGATCTTTGCCCGCGCCCATTTGCCATCGCCGAGCGAGCTGAGTGGCGGCGATTTTTTCCCTGCGCCGACGTAACGCGAAACGAGATACGCTTGCTCGAGAGGAACATAGAGCTTCGCTTCATCGGCAAACTCGATTGCGAGGACTTCCTGCGTTCCATCTGTAGCGGAAGCCGTGTCGGCTGCATCCCTCGGCAAAGCAGGCGACGCGCCTGCCACTACAGTCTCCGGAGATTTTGGAAGGCGAATAAGACCAAGGAATCTTCCGATACCGTGCTCGAGGTGGACGACCAGATCGTCTTCGGCGAGTTCGCTGAAATCGATTTGGGCGCGGTGACGTTCGGCACGGCGCAGCCGCAAAAGCCGGCGAGGATGGACTGCGAATCGTCCGAACAATTCGGCAGCCGAGAGGATAACGAGATTAGCCGCCGGAAAACAAAATCCGCGCGCGAGGGTGCCCTCGACAAAATCGACGCCCTGCACTTCGTCCCCCATGATCTCGCGAAAGCGCTCGATCTCGCCCTCAGTCTGAAAATAAATGAGGATCCTCGACTCGTTCGCGCGCCATTCTTTCAAACGCTCGATGAACTGCGCGCGTTTCGCTTCCGCCAGCACGAGATCGCCGGCACCAAACTCCCCGATCTCGCAATCCTGAAACGCACCGCTGAAATCTTCCGGACCAGTTTCAATCCACCCTTCGCTGATTTGGATGTGTGCGTTTGAAATGCCGTCGGGTTCGATATCGACGATCAGATCGCGCTCACGCAGATAATCGCGCACCGACCCGCTTTGATCCCCTGCTCCTTGGTTCAGCAGAATATCGATCGAGCGCAAATCGCGCACGGAGGTTTGCATATCGACATCGAACTCACGCAGCGATTCCATTTGGTCGCCGAAAAATTCCAATCGAAACGGCAATGGCGCCTGCCACGAATAAAGATCGACAATTCCACCGCGGACGGCGAACTGGCCGCGCGTCGTAACTTGTGACACGCGCTCGTAACCACTGGCCCCGAGTCGTTCGAGAAGCTCTTCCATCTTCGCGGTTGTTCCGCGCCGGAGCTGAAGGACCGCAGATTCAAGAGTACCGCGCTTCGGTGCGCCTTGGTCGAGACCTGCGCGCGTCGCAACGATGAGGCGCGTGCCGGAGTTGCGTTCGATTTGCAGGAACAACGCCAGCCGTTCAGCTGCGATTTCCGGATCGGGCAAAACATTCTCGATTACAGCCAACTCGGCTTCTGGCAGGAACAGCGCGTACGGCTGCCAGTTGAGCAAGCTTTCGTAAAAGACTTCCTGAGAATGAACGCTGGGGCAGAGGATCCAAAGTGTGAAATTGTGAGACTGTCGCCGATCAAGCGGACGCCGGTCAGAGGCATGTGCGATTACGGCTGCCAGAAACGGCTGCGCCGACTGGATCACGTGCGAAAATTGGACGGACCATTGGGCCGATTGTATCGCGTCGAGTTTGCGCGCGATTGGCTCGCTCCCGGCGACGCGCTCCAGAAGTTCCGCTGATTTCTCCACCGCAAACTTTACGCCAAATCAGGTAAAGTTGTAGCCGCGTTTCTGTGAGACGCGAGACTCAACGCGATGCAAACACCTCAGCCCTGCGCTTCGCACAGCGAAGCGACTACAGTGTTCTGCCGATCGCCGCGGCGACAGCGCGCAACCGTGGGACGAGTCCGGCAAAGATTTCGGGCGTGAGCGCTTGGTTGCCGTCGCTCTTGGCCTGTTCCGGAGAATCGTGCACTTCGATCATCAGCGCGTCCGCGCCGGCGGCGACAGCAGCGAGCGACATCTGCGGCACGAACTCGCGGAGACCAAGTGCGTGAGTTGGATCGACGATGACTGGCAAATGCGTTTTCGATTTCAAAAGCGGAACGGCGCTTAGATCCAGTGTGTAGCGCGCGGCGTTGTCGAACGTGCGGATGCCGCGTTCGCAAAGCACCACGTTCGGGTTGCCTTCGTTCAGGATGTACTCCGCGCTCATGATCAAATCGTAAAGCGTGGCGCTGAATCCGCGCTTCAGGAGGACAGGAAGTGTGCTGCGGCCCACTTCTTTCAGCAGCGAAAAATTGTGCATGTTGCGCGTGCCGACCTGAAGACAGTCCGCATACTTTTCGATCACGGGGAGATCGCGCGGGTCCATGACTTCGGTCACCACTGGCAGGCCAGTCTTCGCGCGAGCTTCGGCTAGAAAACGAAGTCCCTCTTCGCGTAATCCTTGAAAACTGTATGGCGACGTGCGCGGCTTAAACGCGCCGCCACGCAAAACTTTTGCGCCGGATTCTTTTACGATCGTCGCGATCGACAAAATCTGTTCTTTGCTTTCAACCGAGCACGGCCCGCAAATGAGAATGACGTCCTCGTGTTCACCCAAACGAACATCGCCAATTGCCACGGAGGAAGCGCCGCGCGAATCGCGTGCAGCGAGTTTGTAGGGCTTGAGCACGGGCACGATCGCTTCCACGCCGGGCATGGCAGCAATCGGCTTTTCCCGAAGGAGCGCTTCCGGACCGATCACGCCAATGATCACCCGCGAGGCGCCCCGGCTGATTTGCGCTTCAAGCCCAAATTCGCGAACGCGTGTGACGATGCGTTGGATTTGTTCCTCGGTCGCGTTGGGTTGCGTGATGACGATCATATTCCTCTTGCGGGATTATCAGAATGACGTGGGCAGGAATTTTCTGCAAGCCTAGATAGCAAGGCTTTGCGCGTAGGGGAAGCTGACAGCTTTCCTGGGGACGACAACGTCGTCCCCTACAATAGCCGTGAATCAGTTCGTAATGGTGACCGGCGTTCCGACCGAGACGGACCTGAAGAAATTTTCTGCCATGAACTCAGGCATACGGATGCAGCCATGCGACGCTGGATATCCCGGCAAATAACCGGCATGCAATCCGGTCCCCGACACAATCCGCATAAAGTACGGCATCGGCGTGCCTTGGAAATGCGTGCCCGGCGGTTTCGGATCCTTCTTTACGTCAACGTTGGGCACGACCACTTTGCCTGAAGCGTCCACATAATCTCCGAACAAACTGGACACATGGTCTTTGTCCTTTTGAGTAATTTTGAAGGTGCCAGTCGGCGTGTTCAAACCCTCCCGACCTGTGGACAATTGCGAAACACCCACGAGCACGCCGCTTTTGTAAAAGTACGCGCGCTGTTCGCCGAGGCTGATCTTAATCGAAGGATTTCCGCTGGCGTGATCGCCGTCCCAATATGAAACGGTGTCGCGCGGCGGACCACCACCCTGCTCGCCGCCATAAAGACCGCCCAAATACTGAGTATTGGCCGAAAAGCGCGGGTCTTCACCGCAACTTGTGACGAGTAAAACCAGACCAACAGAGAGAACTGCCTGTAAAAGATAAAGCAAGGAACGTTGCATAAATTTTCGACGGCGTTTTAATGCGCAACACGCGCAAAAAGTCAAGAGACGCAGTGCTGCTTGCGAGTGATTTAAAACCAAGGCCTATTGCTCGCTACGGGACGAACCCGTCCGGAGGAGACCTATTCGGACGACAGGCTTGCAGCCTGCCGCAGCTCTACTGCAATGCCTCGAGCCAAACGTTGAGCCAAAGCGCGTCACTGCACGCGGAAATACCGACGGTGATGATCGAGACAAGGACGCGGGCAAAACGCTTGCCGAGGTTGCGCACAGCATGAACCACAGAATGAATGGGCCGCGCCCAGTGTGGCTGCCAGCGCGTTTTTTTGCACAGCTCGGCTTCGAGGCGGCATACTACCGTGCGGAGCGCGGTCACCTGCTCGTCCAGCTCGAGCGTTCGCTGGAACCGGTAGGGCTGTTCTTCAAGCTTGGATAAATCGGGGAGCTCCTGTCGAGTGCCATCGTGCGTGTAACCGAAGGCGCGTAGTTGGTCGCCGGCCATGCGCCAAGCGCGCTCCTGTTCATCCGCGAGCAATGCTTCGCGCCATTCACCCACCGCACCTTTGCGCATCACGGCCTTCGCTTCGGTGCCGCGCGCCCGTCCAGTCAACGCTTCAAACGACGTCTCGGCCTGGATCGATTCCAGAAGTGGTTTCGATTCGGTTAGCCCAAGCCACTGCAACAATGGTTGCATGGTCGCGACGAAGTTCTCCGACAGGTCTTCGTAGCGCAGGAGATAAATCTGGTGTCGGCCCGCTGCTGCGATCGCCTTGTCTGCCTGATTGGCCCAAATGTGCAACAGCTTCCAGTAATCGGCGACCCGTGGCGACCCACGCGTCGGCTTGGCTGCGCGCATCCGTTCTCGAAAGTGCGCCGCAGAAATCGCGGCATCACGTCCATCGCGGATGACCACAATTTTCTTCGCCGTGGGTTGCCAGGCATTGAGCGCGGCGAGCCTTGAGATTTGGTCAGCCGCTTTCAACACGACGTGCGTCTCCTCGTGCGCGCCCGAGCAAACTGCTTCGAGAAAAGCTTCCATCGCGTCTTCTGGTTTGCTTGCCGCGACGATTTTTTCGTAAAGTCCCCGCGCTGCCTGCGAGCTTAGATGCATGAATTTGCGCGGCTCACTCCTTTGCCATGGCCGGGTGGGGATCGTTTCGCCTCGCTCAAAACGGGCCACGACATCGGTGTAAGTCCAGGCGCTATCGTTGTACGCGTTGCACCACATCGATTTATCGAAGAATCGGCTCAAGCGCTCGGCGGTGGGAGCAAGCACAGCAGCTCCCCATTTAAAGTCGCAGGCCGCCCTCACCACATCCATTTCCGCCACCCCGATCACATTCGGATGCGCGCTGAGGATGCGCAGCAACCACGTCGTGCCGCACTTGTACTGGCCGATAATAAACACGGGGTGCAACCGGCGTGTGCTCATCCGTCCGAATTCAATTCGTTTCGGAGATTGCTTGTTTTCCGCACCACTGGTCAACCCAATTATTGACCGTCTTGTACCACAGCTGCGAGTTCTGCGGTTTAAGCACCCAATGACCTTCGTCCGGGAAATACAACATCTTCGCCGGCACCTTCAGTCGTTGCAGTGTCGTGAACAGGTCGAAGCCCTGCGAAACATCGATGCGGTAATCGTTTTGGCCGTGTACGACTAAAGTCGGCGTTTTGAATTTCTCAGCGAATAAATGCGGCGACCACTTTCGATACAGCTCGCGATTTTTCCACGGCGGCCCTTTGAACTCCCATTCGGGGAACCAAAGCTCTTCCGTGGTGCCCCAGGCCGATTCTGTGTTGAACACGCCGTCGTGCGACACGATGCATTTGAAGTGGTTCGTATGGCCGAGGATCCAGTTCGCCATGTAACCGCCGTAGCTCGCGCCCAGCGCCGCCTCGCGATTTTTATCAATGAACGGATAATTCTTCTCCACGTAATCGAGCCCCTTCACCAGATCGACGTACGGTTTGCCTCCCCAATCGCCGCTGATCGAATCGGTAAACTTCTGCCCGTAACCTGTCGAGCCGTGGAAATTGATCATCACCACCACGTAATCTCCGGTCGCCGCGAACAACTCCGCGTTCCAGCGATACGTCCACGCGTTTCCCCAAGCCCCCTGCGGCCCGCCGTGGATTAAAAACTTCAGCGGATATTTCTTGGTCGGATCGAATCTTGGCGGCTTGAGAATGAATCCCTGCACCTCGTCGTCATTCGCGCCCTTGAATGTGAACGACTCCAATGGCTGCATATCGATCTGCGACAACAGCGCGTCGTTCATGTGAGTGATCGGCTGACCCTTTAGTTCGGATTTCGGACTCTGCAGGACATCAATCGCAGCTATTTCGGAAGGGCGGTCAATCGATGCGCGACTAAAAAATACGTATTCGCCTTCATCGCTGTGCACGATGGCTAGATCGTCCGCGTGCAGACCGGACGCGAACTCCAGCGGTTGCTTATCATAAAGTACAAGCTGCCAAATTGGTGATTGGCCACGATCCTCCGCCGTCACAAAAAATGCGCGCGAATCCGGTCGCCACACGAAGCTGCCACTTGAACGATCCCAAGTAGCTGTGGCGTTGCGCGTTTCCCCTGTTGCTTTGTAATAAACCAGCAGATTCCATTTATCGGCTTCAAATCCTGTGCGTGCCTGCGAACGCCACGCAATGGCATTTCCATCCGGTGAATAGAGCGGCGTCGTGTCGGCGCCCGGACTGGTCGAAATTTTCTTTGCAGTGCTACCGCTGATCGGCACGACGAAGATTTCATTGTTCGTGCTAGTCGCTTCGACTTCATCAATGTTGCTCGTGTACGCGACCTCCTGGCCGTTGGGCGAAATCGCATACATGTCCTGCCCGCCTAACGAGAACGGTGGCACATCGTGATCGCCGGGCGTGAGATCCCGGGGCTCGTTCTTCTGCCGTGGCAGCCGTGTCGGCTGCGATTCCGGAGATGGTGCAGGCGACATGCCTGCCTCTACAGATTGGACAAACAGATGGCTCCGCTTGAATTCGGTGAACGCGTTCCAATGCCGATAGAACAGCCGCGTGAAGATTTTCGCTTTCATCTTGCTCTTCTTCAGTTCTTCGTCGCGCTGCTTGTTGCATGAATCGTCCTTGCAATCCGGATAAACCCCCGAAACGAACACGATGTTCTTCCCGTTGGGTGACCAGATCCCGCCATCCGCGCCCGTCGAGATGGATGTGACTTGATGCGGTTGCCCAATCAGCTTGCCCGCTTCCGGGTCGAAATCGCACGTCCAGATTTGCGTCGGATCGGTCGCTTTCGACGTCCAGATGAGTCGTTTGCCGTCCGGCGAAAATCGCGGGCGTTCTTCGTGATTCGGGGTCGGATTCAATCGGCGCGATTCACCGCCGCTCGCCGGCACGATCCACAAATGCGAAATCTTCGTGTTCGCTTCGAGATCGACATCTTCGCAATCGAACGCGACCCATTTGCCATCCGGCGACGGCACGGGCGCGCCCACGCGCTTAAGTTTCATCATGTCCTCAAACGCGAAGGGATGTTTTGCGTTCTGGGCGAATGCGGACATCGCGAGCGAAAGAATGATCACGAGCAGCTTCTTCATCGGGCGCAAGACTCTCGCCGAAGCTTTCTACGCGCAAGCGCTGTGTCCGGGGAGCCCAGGCTGCCTGTCCGCCAAAGGAGGGATTCGCCGCGGCGAACCAGCTTTCGGCAGCTGGCGGTCTCCAGTCCGCCGCTGGGGCAATCTCAAGATCAACCCTCGATGGATTCGTCAGACAGGATTGCCCCTAATTCGCACGCGCAGAAATTCGCGCTAACAATGAAACGTGGAAACCAGCGCTGCCATCCTGCTGCGCAAACGAAAATTCAGCGACACCAGCCTGATCGTCTCGTGGTGCACCGAATCGTTCGGCTGCGTTCACACGATGGTTAAAGGCGCGCGACGACCGAAAAGCCCGTTTGCCGGAAAACTGGATTTATTTTTTGAAGCTGAAATTTCCATCGTGCGGAGCCGCAAATCCGATCTGCACACACTCACAGAAGTCGTCCTGAAAAATCCGTTCGCCGGCATTCGCAGCAATTATCTGCGCACTCAGACTGCCGCGTATTTTGTCGAGCTGATCGAGATTTGCACCGAGCGCGATCATCGCGAGCCGGAATTGTTCGGGCTGTTGCGCCGAGCTTTCGGTTATCTCGATACAAACAATCCGACGGCGCGCGCAGTCGCGCATTTCGAGACTGAGTTGGCACATATCGCCGGCGTGCACGATCAACGACGACTCAAAGCCGACCCGGCATTTGCGCTGGGGAATTTGTTCGGGCGACTGCCACTTTCCCGCACGCCACTCTTGAAAACACTCGCGACGGAGGCGAAAAACACCTTGAAATGAGAATAGGCAATATTATCACAGCACTCGTAATCGCCGGACTGGGCGCCACGGCTTCAGCAAACGACAGTTACAAGTTCGATCCGTCCGGCTCGACGATTGGTTTCAGTGTGCATCAATTCCTCGGCACCACTCGCGGCAAGTTCACGAACTTCAGCGGCAGAATCGAAGTCGATCGGGAACATCCGGAGAATTCTTCGGTCACTGCGCAAATTGACGTGAGGAGCATCGACACGCGCATCAAAAAACGCGATGATCATCTGCGCAGCGCGGAATTTTTTAATGTCGAGAAGTTTCCGCAGATCACGTTTAAAAGCCGAAGCGTAAAACGCACCGGCTCACAAAGTGGTGACATTCTGGGCGACTTAACAATACACGGCGTGACGAAGCCAGTTACGCTTCACGTGAAACTGCTGACGCCGATTAATGAAACTGGACGGACGCGCTGGTCTGTGATGACCGATCCGATCACGCGGCGTGACTTCAATTTGATGTTCGCTGCAGCGACTGAATCGATCTCCGGCATCAGCCAGACCGTGGCGATAAATATTGAGATTGAAGCGAAGCGCGCAGAGTAGATGCGCGATCTCAAAGTAAGCTGATGGAAATCGTTCCCCTCGGAGATTCCGCGCTGATTGTGCGCATGCGCGAGCAATTTCAAGATGCCCCTGAAGAAACGCTGGACGAAGTGCTCCGAGTATTTCAATTGCTTCAACGCGCGGCGATTCCGGGCGTGATGGAACTCGCGCCGGCTTACACCAGCGTTGCCGTTTTTTTTGATCCGATCTTAGCCACGAGAGCAGACGCGGCGCCGGGCGAGACATTCGAGTGGCTGGCGAAGCGCATTCGCGCCGCTGTCGCCGGGGTGAGTCGCCCCCGCCAACGTCAGCGAGCCGCTGGACAAATTATCGAAGTCCCCGTGTGCTACGACCCGGAATTTGCTCCCGACCTCGATGATGTCGCACGGCATACTCAGATTCCGGCGACGAAGATCGTGGATCTTCACAGCACAGCCGAATATCGAGTGGCCTGCATCGGGTTCGTTCCTGGCTTTCCATTTCTGGCAGGATTGCCGAAGAGATTGGCGACGCCGCGGCGGGTTGTACCACGCAAAGAAGTCCCTCCCGGCGCGGTTGGGATCGGCGGTGCGCAAACAGGGATTTATCCGTTGCGTTCGCCCGGCGGCTGGAATCTGATCGGCCGCACTCCGCTCAAGCTTTTTGATCCGAGGAAAGATCCGCCCACCATTCTGCGTCCCGGCGATCGTGTGCGCTTTCGCGCAATCACGCGGGAGAAATTCGAGTCGTCAAAACGTTGAAGTGGTGAACCGTTAAAGGGAAGAGCACCCGGCGTCTCATGGTGAACGAAGCGCTGCAACGAAATGCGAAGCATTAGGCCAGGCTTTCAAACATCTCTGATTTTGGTGCGGTGTTGCTAGCAGAGAATCGAAGATCCTTCACTTCGTTCAGGATGGCAATGGGAGCGAATATGATTGTACAGCGCGCTGGATTTCTAACTTCCGTACAGGATGTGGGTCGCACCGGCTTCCGCCAGTTTGGTGTCGCGACCAGCGGCGCTCTCGATGCATTTGCGTTGCGGGTGGCGAATCTGCTCGTTGGAAATGATGGAGGCGCAGCCGGGCTCGAAATCACCATGGGCGGTTTGCAGTTGCGGTTTGAGGACGAGCGAATCGTCGCCTGGTGCGGAGGGGGATTTGACGTGCAGATTGGATCACGGGCATTGCCGGCCGGGCATGTCGCGCATTTGCAAGCTGGTGACGAAATGAAATTTGGGCGCGCTCAAATTGGCTGCCGATGCTGGCTCGCAATTTCGGGCGGAATCGATGCGGCGGTTGTTCTTGGTAGTCGCTCGACTGATTTGCGCGCCAATTTCGGCGGACTCGAAGGCCGGATGTTGTGTGATGGCGATCAACTTTCGTTGAGAGAATTTCGGCGGTCCGAAACCGCCGGTACAGCAGCAATTTCCTCGTGGACCGCGTCGCATGATTGGGCAAGCCCGGCCAGCCGCCACCCGAGCTTGCGTTTCATCCGTGGCGTAGATTGGAACCGATTCAACGATGTAACCATTCAACGATTCACACAGCACGAATTAACAGTTTCACCTGATTCGGATCGCATGGGAGTTCGTTTCGAGGGTCCGGAACTGAAACGCGAGGACGAAACCGATCTTATTTCGGAAGCGGTTGCGCCCGGCACAATCCAGGTTCCACCAAGCGGCAAACCGATTTTGCTTTTGGGAGATTGCCAAACCATCGGCGGGTATCCGAAAATAGCTCACGTGATTACGGTCGATCTTGGCGTTGCGGCGCAGCTTCGTGCCGGTGATGGCGTTCGTTTTTTCGAAGTTTCGCTACAAGATGCCTATCGAATATTACTGGAACGCGAGCGTGACTTGGAGCGTTTCCGCATCGGCCTGAGTCTTCAAAGG
>JBKOYE010000006.1:0-9830 GCA_046725275.1 Verrucomicrobiota bacterium | reverse complement strand
GTGGCCGGGTCGTAGATTTCCGCGCCCGTGAAAGAGAAGCCGCCGTTAATGCCACCTGCGACCAGCACCTTGCCATCGGGAAGCAATGTTGCGGTATGGCGCCAGCGGGCAAAATTCATGCTGCCGGTCCGTGTCCAAGTTCCCGTGGCCGGGTCGTAGATTTCCGCGCTTGCCAGTATTCCAATCCGAGGCGCCCCTCCCTCTACTAACACCGTGCCGTTGGCCAGCAACGTCGCCCTGTGGTCGTGGCGTGCATCGGCGAGGCTGCCGGTTGCCGTCCAAGTTCCCGTGGCCGGATCGTACAGTTCCGCAGAGGCAGAAACGTGGCTAAGAGTATCATGTCCCCCTGCCACCAACACCTTCCCGTTAGGCAGCAAGGTCGCCGTGTGGTAACCGAAATGGGGAGTAATGGTGCTGCCGGTGAGAGTCCAATTTCCCGTGGCTGGATCGTAGAGCTCCGCGCTGCTGCTGCCGGTGCTGTTACGTGAGCCGACGACGAGTACCCTGCCATCCAAGAGCAATGTTGCAGTATGGGCGCCGCGGGCAAAATTCATGTTAACGGTCCGTGTCCAAGTTCCCGTGGCCGGATCGTAGAGTTCCGCGCTTGACAGTAGTCCACTATGGGTAGGGGGGTCGGGCCAACCTCCCGTGACCAGCACCTTGCCGTCGGGGAGCAACGTCTCCGTGTGGACCAACCGAGCAACATCCATGCTGCCGGTGACTGTCCAAGTTCCCGTGGCCGGATCGTAAAGTTCCGCGCTTGTGAGTCCGTGGTATGGAAAAGTCTGCTCACGTGGTCCCCCACCGCCTGCAACCAGCACCCTGCCATCGGGGAGCAACGTCGCCGTGTGCCAGAACCTAGGATTATTGAGGCTGGTGGTAAACTCCCATTGAAAGGGAGTAGCGGCACACGGTTGCACCAGCAGCGCCGCACATACGAACAACAAGAGCAACGCGAGGCGTCCGCGGAGCATTGTCCAAATTGGGCAAAGAGCATCCTGCAAACGGCCTCGCCCGAGCGAAAGTGTGATTGTTTGAATCCTGCTTGTTACTGGAGTGAACGTTTTCATAAGGGTTCCCGGAACGCCCCTTTTACCTCAATCGGCAAGAGTTTGTCAATATCATTTTGAATTCCTGCACCGCCGATCCGCCTTCGCGATGCTCCCGCTGGACGGTTTCCGGCGAACACCAAGGATCAGCGATCGCGGCTACAACCCCCGATCAGCTACCGACTACCGGCTATTAGCTGTCAGCTGTGCCCGGTCACAGTTTGGATGAAATTTTGATTTTACGTGCTAAACTCTGGCGCAAGAAAGAGTTCCGGGGGTATAGCTCAGTTGGTAGAGCGTCTCGTTCGCAATGAGAAGGCCAGGGGTTCGAATCCCCTTACCTCCAGCCTTCGCTGGCGACGCCGAACCAGAGAGAACATTCTGGCACCTTAGCTGTAGCGAAGGCGGGCGCTTTTCTCCTTGCTCGATTAACGCTAGGAGCTACGACTCGATAAGCCAAAACAGTCACTGACGCAGCCGAGTAGCCGACGCCTGTAGTGGGCCAAGATTAGCGGAAGCAAAGCTTGGTGATTGCGTTGTGATTTGCGGTGCTGCCGGAATACGTTTCGTAGTCCAGATCTCAACGAGCCGAACAAAACAGTACGCGAATACGACAGGCCAGAGCACTAACAGAGTGATGTCGCGACCGAGATTGAATGTAAGACCGGCGCCCAGCATGAATAGCACCAGGCGCGGAAGCGAATCTCGCTGTTGCCACCACCGGATAAGCAGAGCGATCCAAAGCGCCATGAGGATGCCCGCTGCCGCCGGCCCAAAAAATGGGCCAAAGTTCAAAACGCCACCGCCAATCATTCCGGTAGAAATTGTGGCGACAACGCCGAGCTCAGAGTTCGGATCCTCCAAGCCTCGCCACTTCGCGTAGTCAATCCCAATGAATGGCTTTGAGGGCCAAATCACGCGCGGTACGACGTTAAGCAGCTCGTTCAAATATCTTCCACCGTACGCGGGAGACGCTGCGCCGGAGCCGACATAAGCATTCGCGAAGCAAAGCTCCTGAATCATGTTCAGCCCGCTTTGGCGCAAATCTTCATTGACAAGCTCGTACGGATTCTCAGCAGCGAGCAAGTCTCTGAAGCCAGTGCCGCGAAATGCCGTTACGAACTTGAAACCGTGATCAAGGCAGACAAAGGCAATCCCCAGAATGGCGACTTTTACGATCAGCAGGTGACGGGCATAAAGGAAGTACGTGATGATAAAAGGCAGAATCGCCGCAAGGAAATGGCTGCGCGCTCCTTCGAGCAGAAAATACGGCAGCGAAAGGACGAACATCGCTCCAGCAACAAATCGCCAGAAAGTAGTGCGCTGAAAAAATATGAGGACACCAAGAAACGCGGTAACTGCGTTGAACATGTAGCCTGCGGATGCGATGAGAAACCCGGCCGCCGAGGTTTCTATTGCCCCGCGTCCCCACATCGTCGCGCCAGCGCGTGAATCGACAGGGAATAACGCGCCAATCACATCACCACCCATCCGGGCGATACCGATAAGCAACAGGAGCAACCACATCGCGCCGGCAGCGATTAGCATCTGCTCCGGCGCAAAATCCTGTGTGGCAAAGACTCCAGTGTTTGGCCGCCGGACAACCCAACGCACTGCAACCGGCATAAAAAAGCGAAAGGCGATGAGAAAAATCAGTACTTGCCCGTAGCTTTGACTGATTAAGAAAGCAGGAATGTAATCGTACTGCTCCGGGTTGAGAAAAGGATCAACGAAATACCAGGCGAACGCCGTGACGTAGACGGCAAGCGTGATGGAAAAATTATCTCGATTCAGCAGCTTTATGCAGCTTTCTACCGTCAGTACGACCAACGCCACGGCAGCGAGATAGAACGTTAGTTCATTCGTGACCATAATCGAAGGAGACGCGCACCATTATAAAACACAAAGCTCAAACTGAAAGGCTCGTTGATGCACTTCGGGCCTACAATGTCGCGCCGAGCTCTTGTAGCCGCTGAGCAAGCGCATCGATTGTGAACTCATTCGCGACGCGTGATGCAACAGCAAAATTTTGCAGCCGACTTGGATCCGCGATGCAGTCGCGAATTGCAGCTGCAAAGCACGCGGCACTGGGTTCCTCGAGAATGAGGCCATTGCGACCGTTCTGCACGACATTGCCGCAGAATCTCGACGAAATAACCGGCAAACCGTACGCCTGCGCCTCGAGCTGCGTAATCGCGAACCCATCCGAGAGCGTCGGAAGAATGAATACGTCAGCAGCTCTGTATTTCTCTACAGCCTGCTTCCGCGTCACAGGCCCAAACCATTTCGTCCGCGCGCCTCTTGTTAGCGTTCCTGCATTTGCTATCTGCACAGGTCCCACCATCCAAAATTCAACGGGCTCATCGCGCAAAATTCGGGCAGCCTCCAGTAATCTCGCGGCACCCTTGCGCAAATTCACCTGACCGAGGAAAAGCACGCGCATCGGCCGCTCTTGCGTGAAACGCGCCGGATACGCTCGCGCGTATCTTACCTCCTTGGCCGCCGGAGCCTCGGCGAAGGCGGCTGACTTCTGAAGTCCGACGTCTGCCGTTTCGTACGCCAGCGGGATAATCGATAGCTTTTCACGCGGAACTCCGGTGCGTACCAATCCTTCTCGCGACCATTCGGAATTAACGATGATGCGATCGGCGAGGTCGGCCTCTTCTCGCCACGAATCCCAATACTCCGGCGGTGCAGGCTGCCAGTCGCCGGCCAACTCAGGCACTCGCGCGACCTCTTCTGCCACAATCCTCTCTTCTTCAGGGCCAGGATCGATCTGCACAAGCACCGTTTTCCAGTCCTGTGATCTTGCGTATCGAAACGGCTCGAGGGCAGTGTAGCTATAGCTCAACAAGATAGGCTGATAGTTGATGGTTGATAGCTGAGAGCGCAAAAACGAAACGACCTTGCGCTGAAACCAGCGATTGCGCGCAATTATTCTTTCCCATTGCCCAAGCCCGCGCGCACATGCAAACGTCTCGAACAGAATCAGGGATGAATTGAACGCCATCACAGGCGCGTCGCTCAGCTCATTGTGAAACCGGTCTGTCAACCTGTGACCGCAGAGTTTTGCGAGAAATGATGAAGGCGTAACCCACGCGTCGGTGAAGAGATAAGCGAGCATTCCCCGACGCAATAGTGCTCGTGGAATGGCATAGTGTTCGCGCGCCCCCAGCTGACAGCAAAGCCACTTCATCGCCTCATGGCAACGCGAGCCAGCGTTTATAAGCTGTCCATGAAACATGCCGGCGCTTTCGCAGGCAATACGGAATTCCGGAAGCGGCCTGCCACCACCAGGCAGGCTCGCGCACCACCCATGACCAGCCTCGCTTGCACGCGTAGCGAAACTGCGAAAAAACCCGCCATGCAAGCATTCCAGGCGCAAAGGGGAAAGGACATCTCATCAGGGTGCTCCAGAATTCGTTGCGCGCGTGACGATGATGAATACGGATCTCATCACGCGCACGACCGGAGTAATGATGACGGATGGCAACGACCGGAGAAAAGACTACGTCATAGCCTGCCGCCACACATTGCAAGCCGTAGTCCGGTTCTTCATACATGTGATAAAACCGCGATTCAAAACCGGCTAGCTGCAGATAAGTGGATCGGCGCAGCACGGCACCAGAGTTAGCGAACGAACGCGTCAAATGTTCAGCGCCGAAGTCTGTTTTCGTGAGCGTCTCGGGATACTCATCCGTGCGTTGGGGAAAATGGAGCACCGCCAATTCGGCGCGCTTTTGAAAGAACGGAACAACGCGCGCTATACAATCGGATTGCTCCGGATGACTGTCATCGTCCAACGCCAGCACTAAGTCTCCTTTCGCTTCGCGCATCATACGATCGCGTGAAGCCACGGAACCAATTGCTGGCTGATTCACAATCAATTTCGCGTTCGGCAATACTGAGGTGACGAACTCGGCCGTGCCATCTGTGCATCCGTCAGCTGTTATTAGAATTTCGTCTGGCGGTGGATCGAGTTTTCCCAACATCTGAATAGTTCGCCGGAGCTCGTCTAGGCGATTGCTAGTCGTAATCATGAGACTGACGCGCATGGCCCCGGATTTTTGTGAGCAGCTACGTCACGTGAGACAGCTTGATCAATGCGAGACACGACCTAGCCCAGCATGAATTCTTTCCTCAGGCTGGTCGTGAGCAGCCTTGTCCGCCGAACACGCCCCAAGAACATCCGCGCGGTCTGCGTCCGAGACTGAATCCCGGCATTGTTGCCGTGGCCCACACGACAAACGGCAGCGTTGAACGGAACCGTCGCCAATGCTTGGCCCAGGTAGGCGAATTGTGCCGCGTAGCGTTGGTGGCAATCGTTTAGAAGCAATGTGCCGGTTCCCGCGCCGGGAATAAGCGAGTACTGGTCAGCAGCGGCAAATCGAGAGCCGGCTTCGTCGAGCACGGCCCCTTCGACGTCGGTCAAAAACGGGCCGGTTTGATCCGCCAAGTCGCTTCGGATGATCAGGCAGGAACCACAAACCCGGTCAAAGTGCTCTGTACGCTGGACGAAATACCGGGCGCTTTCACGCAAGATCCAGCCATGTTTAATGAGATAACCTGCTTCATCTTTCGCCGAAACAATCCACTCCACCAGATTGGAACTGATAAGATCATCCCAATCCAACTTCATCACGTAATCCGGATTCCATACTGATTTTGCATAGCCCCAAGCCGCCGCCAGTTTGATCATCTTGTCCCTGACGGCCGCAAACCAATATCCGCGTTCCAGCGATGGCAGAGCATGATCGAGCGATAAGAATTTGAATGTAGGATATTGCGGCAGCTGAAAATCTGGGGCTTCGTGGCCGGCCACTACTACACAGTAATCTTGAACAGTTGAATTGAAGACAGATGATAGTGTTTGCCGAAATAACGCGCACGCCAGGCCCCAGTCTTTTGCCCTCCGAACAGAAGCTATTGGAATTAAAAAAGCGATTCGCGGTTGAGTTCTCATTCGCCAAATTCGAACGCGAATTCCCTTCTCAGATTTTTCGTAATCAATCTGGACCTCCGGATTGTTCCTAAAATCATCCGCAGCGTTGGCCGCGCTGTTTTAAGGCCGGCTGAGTTACTCTCGGGATTGCCGATGCGATAAACAATCGCCCTAAAAGGCACGGTGGAGAGTTTCTGTCCCAGATAAGCGAACTGTGCCGCATAACGCTGGTGACTGTCGTTCAGCAGGAGAGTGCTGGTGCCAGACCCGGGAACAAGCGAATAGTGGTCGTTTGCGGCGAAATTTAAACTCATCTCATTAAACCGGATGCCTTCCACCCCGGTACGAAAAGGACCTTCCTGATCCGCAATATCACTTCTTACAACCAAACACGATGCGCATACTCGGTCTAAATACTCGGTGCATTGGAGAAAACAGCGCGATCCTGAGCGCCAAACCCAGCCGTGTGTTACAAGGTACCCGGGTTCACCACCCGAATGTTCCAGCCATTGAGTAAGCCTTGAACTGATCAAGTCGTCCGCATCAAGCTTCATCACATAATGTGGATTCCATATCGACTTCGCATAATCCCAGGCGGCGGCAATTTTGGCTAATTTGTCTAATCTCCCACTAACTACTGCGTCTTCATGATGCGGAATGTCATGATCAACTGAAAGGAAGCAAACCTTATTAGTTTCGATATTGAAATCAGGCGCTTCGTGACCAGCCACAACCACACAGTAGCTCCCGCTCGTTGAGTTTTGTACAGACTTAAGTGTCTGCCTGAGGTGGGCACAGGCTATATCCCATCTGGACTTACTCCCTCGAGATGCGAATGGGACTAAAAACACCACGCAGGGTCTGCGATTGACATTCATTGCGTGACCACATTGCGAATTCGCCGTTTGACTTTACCAAAAAGCCTTCGGCCATCTTCTTGTAGCACGGCCACCCACGCCGCCAAATCCCCGCGCCGGGTTCGATGATGTTCCAGCCGGGCGATCGTGAATGGACGAGAATACGCTTTGCGATCGAACAAAAATGGTTTCCGCCCGCAAAAGTGTGCGATTCGTGGGCGTGTGATTGTTTTGGGGAAATGCCAGCCGGCACCACGGCAATCTTGGACTAGTTCCTGTTTCCCGTGATGTTCCCAGATGTGCTGCAAGTTGGACATCGCAGTTTTGATTTCTCCGCGCTGCGTCATGGAGTGAACCTGATAATTCAGCATTCCCATTTCTCCCCATGCGAAGAGATCCGAAACCTTTTTCCGCCAGGATTCCACTTCGATCCACCGCCGAAACGATATTGCGTTGCGCCGGCATGCGAACGCGCCAGCAGAAAAGTAGGCGTGCCCACGCCAGTCAAAATCGGCGTCAAACCGTCGAAGCTTTTCCGGATCAAAATAAAAATGCGGCAGCCAGGGCGGAATTTCTGTCGCTTCTGCCGGGATGGAAATTTCGCTCCAAAAAATTTGAAAATCGAGGTCGGTGCGGACCTGTGAGGTGAAGTCCCCCCAGACAATCGCGTCGGAATCGAGCCAAACGTAAAACTCAAAAGGGCCTTCCCATAGCGCGGCGAGCTTTGCGTGATAATTTCCCAACATCAGTTCGCGCATCTCCTTTGAGGGCAATTCGGCGACACGCAAAACGATCAAATCGTATTCTGTTTCCAAATCCGAAACATCAAAATTGCCATCGACCGTCAGGCAGATTGGCACATCGGGGCAGTAATACCTCACGCTCGCCAGCGTGGCCTGGACAAGGAACTTGTCTCCAGCATGGCAACCGGTCACAAACCCAAACGGAGCCTGTACTTTCACGTTATTGTGGCAGGCGTAACAGCCGAGACCATCTGCTTGAAACCAAAAGATTCTCTATAAAGCTGGGCAAACTTGCTACCAAACGAACTGGCAGCGTTGCGACTGTGCGCCGTTTCATGCGCAATGCGGCCTAGCTTTTCGCGAAGCTGCGGCGATTCGCGTAACTTGGTAATAGCTTCAAGTAAGGCTGCGCCATCTTGTGGTGGACAAAGGATCGCGCCTTGCCCATCAGGTACAGCTTCGGGAATTCCACCTACTCGAAACGCTATAACCGGTGTTCCGCAAGCCATTGCTTCGACGAGGGTAAGCCCGTACGTCTCCATCAACGAAGCGGTGACAAAAACATCCGCTGCTGCAAGGAGCCGCGCGAGATCACATCGGTCTCGAATGCCGCCTGCAAAACGCACGTTTAAACGATCCGGAACCGCCATGGCGCCCTCGCCAAATGCCAAAACGATCACATTCCCCAGCTCCGGCAAAAGCGATAACTGGTTCAAGAGCCACGGCACATTTTTGTTTGTATCCTTCAGGGAAGCGCCTCCTGTAGCAACGACGAATGCGTCTGATGGCAAGCCGAGTTGTTTTCGGCACAGCTCCTTATCGTGCGGCTTAAAAACTCTGGCATCAATTCCAGGAGGAATTACGCGCACTCCACCGCACGCTTTGGCTATTGCGCTTCGACGCGCGAGTTCGGCCAGCCAATGGCTATTTGCCACCATGCGTGCTCCACAATTACGATACGCTCTCAATTTCCGCGAGTACGCAGCTCTTGCCAACAGTCGGTTTGCAGGCCACCTCAGGATCGGACACGAATCACAAGGGCCGTTCTCGCTCGTGTATCGATCGCATCCCCGGTAAAGAAAGCAGCCCCCGGTGATGTGCCACATGTCATGAATACTGATCACGACACCCACTCTGCGGGACAGCGTCTCCAACCAATGAGGAACGTCAAACCAGTCAGCCACTGTGTGAAGGTGCACCACGTCAATTTGATCCAGTTCCTCAGGTGCCGGCGGAGACAATAGCCGCCGCGTTCCATGCCATGGCTCGGTCGATAGGGAAACATACGATCGGCGAATAACGCGATCTAAGAAAGGTCTGCGGCCCTGCCACGGCTGCGAATTTTTAGACAGGATCCGGCTTTCAATTCCCTGCTCAGCCAATGAGGCACAAAGAAGCGCCGCATATTCGTAGCTACCGCCAGAGGCATGAGTGTTGAGATGCAATACCCTCATGAAATAAGCGATGCACGAACGTCAAACTTCATCCTACTAATTTCCTCGTTGCGCTGGCGATAAAGCCGCCGCCGGCACGGCGCATTGCGAACATAATCAAGCCAGTAACGCGCGACTTTTTGATAAGCAGCCGATCGATCATTTTTGCCAAGGAATCGGTAGCACAGCGCCGCAACCGGAAATGCAAGCGCTCGCAGTGGGGCGATTGCATCTTGCCAAAGTCCCTGCAAGCTCGACGATGGGCGGTTGACAGGCAATCCCGCTTCGGCAGCAAATCGTTCGAACAATACTTGCGCCGGACGCGGCCTTCTGCTGAGCCACGGGGCCGATGTCGTATAATGAAGCACGCAGTCCAGATGATTATTCTGCTGCGCATCAAAGCGCCACGACGCGCGATTCCAATGCTCGGGCAATTCGTCGATCTGTTTGTGGAGAAGAAAATTGATAGCCGACTGGTCCCAGAACCGGTATTTCCCGCTCCAACGATTCAAGAAATCAACAGCGGATTCGAAGAAATGCTGTCTCCTGAGTTCGTCGAGATTCATCAGCATTATGCCGCAGTTAAAGTAAGCGCCTTCCCCAGGAAGATTCATCGCCTTTGCAAGCACTAGGGAGTCTTGCGCAAGCGACAACGTTTCCGAGTCACGAACTGCGGCAAGGACCCTGCGGTCCGACGATTCAAGATCGAAAAGCCCCGATAGATCGCGGAAGACGAGGGTGTCGCAGTCCAAGTAGATCAAACGCGGCGCATTTACCAAGTGCGGCAGCAGTATGCGGCAATAAGT
>JBKOYE010000099.1:0-14286 GCA_046725275.1 Verrucomicrobiota bacterium | reverse complement strand
GTTCCCCAGCCGCCAGCACCTACAATCGCTGTCTTCTCAATATTCACTTCCGAGTAAAGCGCGGCTCCGTACCGCGCATCAGCCGCGATAGATTGGAACGATGACGCCAAATCACAATCGCGGCGATGCAAAGCGAGCCGTAAAATATTGCCATTCCGTTGCTCGGGTCCTGCCAGCTAATTACCAGAATGATGATCGGTAGTACAACTGCAGTTGTAATGGACGCCACTGAAACGTAGCACGTCAGCCAGAAAATTATTATCCAAATCGCACCGCCGACCAAGCTCGCTAGAGGCGTCAACGCGAAAAGTGCCCCGGCGGAAGTGGCAACTCCTTTTCCCCCCTTGAATTTAAGCCATGGCGGGAACGAATGCCCGAAGACGCTAGATATCGCCCCGACCATTCCAAATATTTCCGGCGAATTCCACTCAGGCGACGGGCCCGTTGCTATCAACATCGAGATCTTCACAGCGCCGAAGCCCTTTAGAAAGTCCAGCGCAAAAACTGGATAACCATACTTCTTCCCGAGGAGACGCACTACATTGGTCGCACCAACGTTACCGCTGCCGCCCTGTCGGATATCGATTCCTGCGATCTGGCCCGCCAGGTATCCGAAAGGAATGGATCCCAGCAGATAGCTCCCGGCTAAGACCACAGCCAACGTGATCATCAGAGGTTCGTTTTAGCGGTGCCAACTTGTTCGAGTCCCGCAGTATCACATGATAAGTCGTTCTTTGAAAGCCAGATAGAAATAATTGCAATATCAGTCGGAGTGATCCCACTGATGCGCACTGCCTGGCCTAGGGAGGTAGGCCGCAGGGTTGATAGCTTTTGTCGCGTCTCTGATCGAAGACCGGCGATTTTGCCGTAATCAAACCCGTCCGGAATCAGCTGTTTCAGCTGACGGTCAATCTTTTGATTCTGTTGAGACTGTCGTGCAGCATATCCTTCGTACTTGAGATCTGTCTCGACCAGCTGCCAAATGGCAGTCGGCACGATAGAGACGACCTCGGGAGGGATGTCACTTACAGTAAAATCAGGTCGCCTGAGGAGCCTCGAAACGGGGATCCCCTGCAGCTTGGTTTTTTCGACCAGGAGCTTGGCTTGCTCCAGAAGTTGCATTTTCTGCTGAAAACGCTCATATCTGCCGGCGCTGACCAAGCCGGAATTGAAGGCGCGGGCGGTCAACCGCTGATCCGCGTTGTCGTGTCGTAGAAGCAGTCGATCCTCAGCGCGACTCGTAAACATACGGTACGGTTCTTCTGTTCCCTTCGTGACGAGATCATCAATGAGCACACCAATATATGCTTCTCGCCTACTGAGCACAAAAGGGGAACGGCTTTGCACCTTTAAAGCGGCGTTGGCTCCAGCGATCAATCCTTGAGCCGCAGCCTCTTCATACCCGGAAGTGCCATTGACTTGGCCGGCAAAGAAGAGCCCGCTGACCAGCTTTGTTTCCAGGGTGGGCAAAAGTTGCGTCGGCGGAAAATAGTCATATTCGACAGCGTAGCCCGGTCGCATGATCTCAGCGTACTCGAGGCTTGGGATGGAATGCAGAAATTCGAGCTGAACTTCATATGGCAGACTGGTTGAGATTCCGTTTACATAGAACTCGCTTGTGTGGCGTCCTTCCGGCTCGAGGAACAGCTGGTGCGAAGATTTGTCCGAGAATTTGACTACCTTATCTTCGATGGAGGGACAATATCGCGGACCGATACCTTGGATTCGACCGGCGTACAGAGGCGATCTGTGCAAGTTGGCACGGATGATGTCGTGCGTCTTTTCAGTCGTGTGGGTAATCCAGCAGGGCAATTGTTCCACGTGGAACTTGCCATTTTTGCTATAATTCAACGTGAAGATCTCTTCCACACTGTTGTCGATCTCCTCTGGGTGGAAAGCGAACACCGGCGGCGGTTCGTTCCCAAGCTGGCTCGAACAACGTGAAAAGTCGATCGATCGCGCATTCAACCGGCAGGGCGTTCCCGTCTTGAAACGCCCTACGTCGAACCCTAGCTGCCGTAGGTTTGCGCTCAGGCTCGAGATGGTGTCGGCCATCCGTCCTCCAGGCTTGCTATGGTCCCCCATATGCAAGAGCCCTCGCAAGAATGTCCCAGATGTTATGACCACGGTCCGAGCGGCAATTGCCACGCCCATGTCGGTCTCTACCCCAGCTATCGCTCCAGAATCGACAAGTACGCGTGATACGGTCGCTTGCTTGACGTCGAGAGTCGGCACCCGTTCGAGAATCGCTTTCATCCGAAATTGGTACGCCTTTTTGTCGCACTGAACGCGCGGCGCACGAACGGACGGGCCTTTCCTTTGGTTTAGCATTCGAAACTGAATTCCAGTTGCGTCGGCATTGAGTCCCATCGCTCCTCCCATGGCGTCGATCTCGCGCACAATATGCCCTTTGGCCAAGCCACCGATTGCGGGGTTACACGACATCTGACCAATGGTGTCCAAATTCTGGGTTAGCATGAGCGTGCGACAGCCGATTCGCGCGGCGGCCAAGGCCGCTTCGATCCCGGCATGACCACTGCCTACTACGACTACATCGTAATTCGTTAACAATTTAAACATAAGTCATTCATGACTAGAGCGTTATCGTGATAATATTCGAGGCTCTAGAGGACCGTTTGGGGTCGCGGCGGATGGGCTTGTCGCTGAGATTTGAATAATCCGGTATGCGACACGGCCTAGCACGACCAAAAGCAACACGGTAGTGATGAATGCGCCGCCCCAGATCCAATATTCGATCATACGCGGGTAACTTCTGCCGCGCATGATCCGCACTGCGAGCTGTCCCAGAGTGCCGACGTAGCAGTACAGAAAAAGTCCTGGCACTCGCCCAATCGTTGCCCAAAGCATATACGTGCTGAATCGGATTCGCGTCACGCCGTAAAAGTAGTTCAGCAGGCTCGTAGGAAAAAGCGGATGCAATTGACTCAGCAGAATGATCTTCCAACTCTCGCGTTCCACCGCAGGACCTAGCACTTTTACAGTCGGGTTGCGTGACAGCTTTCGCCTGAACCAACGCCTCGCCACGAAGCGACTCAGCGCAAATGAAACGGCCGCCGCGACCATGTTCCCTGCCAGCACAATCAAAAATCCCCACCATAGACCAAAGAAAAAACCGCCTCCCACAGCGAGGATACCGCCCGGCAATAGAAGAATATTACAAGCTGCAAAAAGCAACGGATAGCAAATCCCAGCCCAGGCGCCCCAGCTCATGACGCGCGTTTGCAAGGCTTCGATAAAACTGACGACCGGGAAAAAGCGTGAAAGCGCCACCGCAAGCGCAATCGCACACACGACCGCTGCCGCCTGCCAGAAAATCACGCGGCGGACGCTCAGCATCTTGAAATTGTGCGCGCGTCGCCCAGTCTGCGCAAATTTAGCCAGCTCGCGTAAACACTCCGAATCATGCACAAACGTGACGCACGCAGTTGAAATTGCCAGTTTCTTGCTTCAGCTACCCGCTCGAAGCGTGTGTGTTCCGATGCCACGGAATGCTGAGGTGGTCGAAAATTAGGCGCGTAGCGTCCGATCGGTTGAGCGTGTAGAAGTGAATACCAGCAACATCATTTTCAAGAAGATCACGACATTGCTCCAACGCGTACTGAATGCCGACGCGCCTGACCATTTCGGCATCATCTTGGCAAGGCTGCAGAACGCGCAGAAGTTTCGCGGGAAAGCGTGCGCCGCCAGCCAGCTCGGCCATGCGTTTTAGTCCGCCGATGGAGCTAATCGGCATGATGCCGGCGATGATCGGGATGTGAATGCCCGCCAGTGCGCAACGCTCCCGGAAATCCAGAAAATCGCGATTATCGAAAAATAGCTGTGTGATAATGTAGTCGGCGCCTGCATCCACTTTCGCTTTGAAATAATCCATCTCGACCAATCGATTCGGCGTGGCGGGATGTCCCTCGGGAAAGCCAGCCACTCCAATTCCGAAACCACGACGATCCGGATGCGCGGCGGATTCGTTGAAGCGGCGAACAAATTTTACCAAGTCAATGGCATGCTGGAGCGAATCCCGCGACTTGTCGTAAACCATTCCAGCCGGCCTGTCGCCACCGAGAGCGAGAATATTTCCAATGGCGGATTTGGCGTATCGGAGCAGAATCGCTTCGATCTCCTGTTCGTTATGGCAGACGCACGTCAGATGCGGGATCGGATCCAGTTTTGTTGTGTTTTGAATGCGCTCGACAAGATCGTGGGTTAACTCTCGCGTCGAGCCGCCGGCTCCATAAGTCACGCTGACAAAGTCCGGCCCGTACGATTCCAGATCGCGAATCGTTTGGTAGAGCGTCTCGGCCGCTTCTGGCGTTTTTGGAGGAAAAAATTCGAATGAAAACGTGGGACGCTCTCCTCGCATGATGTCGCTGATGTGCATAACTCAGCGGCTAGCATCGTTTCTGTCGCGACTGTCCGTCAACCCGCCAGAGGTGCTTTCGGCGGGAATGCAATGCGCGGCAGGGTAGACTTGGCTCTTCCTAACGCTCGCGCTAAGGATGGCGCGTGGATTTCATCTCCATTCATCGGATGGCGCACCGAGTAAGACTAGCAATTTTCCGCGGTGTCTTCGCTCTCATTTGTCGTCTCTGCGGTGAAGGATAATCGCGATTGGGTGCAGCGTCAGGATGTACCTGCTTGGGTCATTCAATTGCTTTCCGCGAAGAAGCTGGACGCGAAATACGAATTCGCTTGCAGCATGAACCCGTTCTTATCTCCGTGGTGACTTCAACGGAGACGGCAAACTCAATATTGCCATTGTGGTAAAAAACAAACAGCAGGGCAAGGTTGGAATCGCTCTTTGTTACGGTGGAAAGAAACGATGTATTCTTTCTTGGCGCCGGGACGACTGTCGGGAACGGTGGTGATGATTCAGTTGGAGGATATGTGGCAGGTTTATGCGCAGGCGCGCGCGCAGGCCGAGCTCGTCGCCGAGGCTTTACTGGTCGAAAAGAGCGAATCAGGCGGCGGGCTGATTTATTGGGAGGAAAAAGCTACAAGTGGCAACAGCATGGTGACTGAGCTCCCGTTCCAGCGGCGAGGCGCGCGCTTGCTGCAACGGATCCGAGCTTTAATAAGCCTACGATCACTTAGGCGAACGCATGTTAGCGTGCGTTTTGATTTCGCGCCTTTGCTTTTCCACGACACGACGCAGTTCGCGCTCCATCGTTTTGAACGCGTCGTGAATTACCTTTTTTAACGGTTCATGCGTGCCGTTATCCATCTGCTTTTCATCGGCAACGAGCTCGTGGCGCGGGGCCACCGTCACGTCAATACGGCAACGGTAGGGATTTCCTTTCTGGTGGGTGTGGTTGGTCTGCTCGATGGCGACATCGCAGCGGTTGATGTGATCGCAAAATTTCTCGAGTCGTGCTGCATAATCCAAAACGAGAGTGTCAATCTGGTCAGATTTTTCCAGACCCCGATACGATATCTTAACAGGCAGTTGCATAATTACTTATATACTACGGCGCTGGACGCCGTTGAGGGAACAAAAATTTGGATCCACCATCAGGGCTTCAAATTTGCCGCAATGAGCGGAAATGGCCAATCAATCTCGCCGGTTCTACTTTCACCAAATCCGATTTCACATGTTCGACGATGCGTTGCCGTACAGCAGAGGGTAAGAAATCCACGATCGCCGCGTGTATTTCCGCAGGAGCGGCAAACGACCACCCTTCCTTTCCGTTTTGCGAAACAATTTTCGTGATTTGGTCGGCCAATTCTTTTTGGATTCGCCGATCCATTTCCGTGGCGAGCTGCGTTCGTTCCGCAATGGACGCCGGTCCACGGTGCGCGCCCGCGCCCTCGGTCACGGGAAAACGCCCCGCCAAATCGCTCACCTTATCGACGAGTCTGCCGTGCGCGTCAGTGATGTTAAAGGCCTGCACGAGTTGCAGACTCGGTCCGCGCGTCGGGGTCTCGGTCACTCGATATGCTTTCAAGCTGCCGCGATCAGTGACGATCACAAGAGAACTCGGTGTCATTGGCAAATCACTAGCGGCGCGCGAACGCGCAAACGTCTGCTATCTCTATAAAAGAAATCGTTGCGCGTTGCAACATCGCGCTTGCCCGAAAATTGCGCGCAGAAAGTACAAACGACGTGCGCTAGCTAACTGCGTCCCGCGCGTTCTTCCTCCGCGGTGAAACGAGGAAGTTCGACATGCCGCTTTTTCCAGGATTCCTCTCGCGCCTGAGCTTGCGTCCCGCTGATCAGTTGAAGCAGACAACAAGCGCGCCCGCCGAGATCGAGATCATCGCCAGACCCGAATGTTTTCGGCTCCGCCAGAAAACCGTCCGGGTCGCCGGTGTCGAGAATCAATTGCCATTCGAGATGTTCCTGTCCGGCCAACACAAACGGGATCGGCTCGTAATGCGCATTTATCAGCAGCAGAAAGGTGTCATCACGGACTGACTCACCTTCGAAATTGAGTACATCGGTCGCATCGCCGCTCAGTAGCATCCCAAGACAGCGCACGAACGGCGATGTCCATTCTTCCTCGCTCATCTGGTTACCGCCGGGATTGAACCACATCACATCCCGAACATCGGAGCCGGAAATCCGGCGACCTTTCAAAAACTTCGGGCGCCGAAAAACTGGATGCTCTTTTCGCAGTTGGATCAATTTTCGCGTGAATTTAAGAAACTGATTCTGCTTGTCGTCACGCTGCCAGTTGAACCAGCTGATCTCGTTGTCCTGGCAATAAGCGTTGTTATTGCCGTTTTGCGTCCGGCCCCACTCGTCGCCGCCGCACAGCATCGGCACGCCCTGGGAAAGAAACAGTGTGGTGAGAAAATTCCGCCGCTGCCGATCGCGCAATGCGTTGATCTGGGGATCATCGGTCGGTCCTTCCACGCCGCAATTCCACGACTGATTGTTGTTATCACCGTCGCGGTTGTCGTCGCCGTTCAGCTCGTTGTGTTTTTCGTTATAGCTGACCAAATCGGTCAGCGTGAATCCGTCGTGGGCTATGACGAAGTTGATGCTCGCATAAGGCCGCCGCTGGTCATGTTCATAGAGGTCGGGACTCCCGGTAAGCCGATAGGCCATCTCGCCAATGCGTCCTTCGTCGCCTTTCCAAAAACTGCGGACCGAGTCGCGATATTTGCCGTTCCATTCCGACCAGAGCACGGGAAAATTGCCAACCTGATAACCGCCTTCACCGACATCCCATGGTTCTCCAATTAACTTCACCTTCGAGAGTATCGGGTCCTGCTGGATGACTTGAAAAAATGGATGCAGTGTGGTGAATCCCGAATGGTTGCGCGCCAGCGTGGACGCGAGATCGAATCGAAATCCGTCCACGTGCATCTCCAGAACCCAGTAACGCAAACTGTCGGTCACGAGTTGGAGCGTGCGCGGATGAAGCAGATTGAAGGTGTTGCCGGTGCCGGTGAAATCGAGATAGAAGCGCGGATTCTCCGGATGAAGCCAGTAGTACGCGAGATTGTCGATCCCGCGGAAACACAGTGTCGGCCCGAGATGATTTCCTTCCCCGGTATGATTGTAAACCACATCGAGAATCACTTCGATTCCCGCTGCATGCAGGCTGCGCACCATCGCCTTGAACTCGGCGACCTGTTGGCCCGTTTGCCCACTGCTGGCGTACTCTCCATGCGGGGCAAAGAAGCTAATCGTGTTGTAGCCCCAATAGTTCGTTAGGCGGTGATCGACTAAAAGTTTGTCGTCAGTGTGCGCGTGCACAGGGAGTAATTCCAGCGCTGTCACGCCAAGGTTTTTGAAGTAATCGATGGCGGACGGGCTACCCAGGCCGGCGTACGTACCGCGCAATTGCTCCGGCAACTCGTGCCAAAGTTTGCTGAAACCTTTCACGTGTACTTCGTAGATCACCGACTCGTGCAGCGGAATGGCCGGCCTTTTATCTCCCTGCCAATCAAAGCCGGTATCGATTACCACTGACTTCGGCACGCCCCACGCATCGTCGCGAAAGTCCTGCGTCAAATCTTCCTTCTCATCGCCGATGACATAACCGAACATTTCATCTGCCCAGCTCACCGCTCCGGCGATTGCCTTTGCGTACGGATCAAGGAGGAGCTTCGAACTATTGAAACGCAGTCCGCGCTCCGGATCGTATGGACCGGAAACGCGGAACCCATAAAACTGTCCCGGCCGTGCATCGGGCAGAAAGACGTGCCAGACGTGATCAGTGTGCTCCTTAACCGGAATGCGGACGTTTTCTTCGGTCGCTTCGATGCTGTCGAACACGCAGAGCTCAACGCCAGTGGCGTGCTCGGAGAAGATCGCGAAGTTCACGCCGTTACCCATCCATGTCGCGCCCAGTGGATACGCATAACCGCGAAACGTTTTTACCGGAGTCATAAACGCGCCGCGCATTTATGCGGCATTGAGGTCATATTGGCAATGAGGAATGGCCGATCGGAGAGATCCTGATGAAGTTGCTTTCGCTTACGGCCTCGAAGAGCTGACCAATATGAACCGGCTGATCATCATTGTCGCGTTAGCCGTCATTTGCGCTGTCGCGATTTACTTCTACACACATCACAATTGGAATTCATTGCCAGCAGGAACAACGATTGATCGAATTCTCGTCCAAAAATCAGCGAGAAAATTGTCGATTTTTCGCGACGGCAAACAGATCAAGACCTACCGAATCGCTTTGGGTCGAAACCCGGTCGGTGCGAAACAGGAAGAAGGCGACATGAAAACGCCAGAAGGAATTTACAAGATCGATGGCAGAAATCCGCAAAGCAGTTTCCACCTTGCGCTGCACATTTCGTATCCCTCGGATGAGGATAACAAGCGCGCCGCTGCACGCGCAGTCTCAGCTGGTTTTGATATCATGATCCATGGAATTCGAAACGGAAGCGGTTGGGTTGGCGCCTTTCATCGCTGGCAGGATTGGACTGCGGGTTGCATCGCAGTCACCGACGAGGAGATCGAGGAACTCTGGCGAGTTACGCCGGACGGCACGACCATCGAGATTCGCCCATGAGCGATCGGAGCGCCCAACGATTTTCCTAAAGCTCCTCTAGCACACGCTGCGCTTTTTCTACATCCGACGGCCGCAGGATAATCAGGCCTCTTTCCGCGCCACGGCCGGCGGCAAGATAGGTATATTCAATGTTCACCTCGCCTTCGGCGAGGCGCTCTGCGATTTTAGCTAGAACACCAGGTTCGCTCGCTGTCTCTATCATCAGCACGTCCGTCTCGAGCGCAAGCACACCGGCTTCGCCCAGGAGCATGAGCGCCTTTGTGGGATCGCTCACCACCATGCGCACAACGGTGTGATCGACAGTATCGGAGGTAGCCAGCGCGTAAATATTTATTCCAGCGTTGGCCAGCGCCTCACACACGCGCGCGAGTGCGCCGGGACGATTCGCAAGGAAAACTGCCAGTTGTGTGGCGGTTTCGACGGAGAACTTGGGATGTGTGTTCATGCCGCTTCAAACTGATGCCGGGAAGCTCTTCTGACAACTTCGGAAATATCTCGCAATCATAGCCAAATCGAGCACTGAACATCGAACATCGAATCACTGGACTCGCTGCTTTCCTTCATGTTCGACCGTTGGATGTTTGGCAGCTTGGAGTAAGGAAGTTGAACTACAAATTTGTCCAACCATGACGACACTTGCGCAGCCTGCATCCATTAAATCCGCGCCGCCCAGGCGCACTATCGGTTTCGTAACTGCGTGCGCGATTGTGATTGCCAACATTATCGGCACAGGGATCTTCACGAGTCTTGGTTTTCAGCTGAGGGACATTCAGTCCGGCTTCGCGCTGCTGATGCTCTGGGTCGTCGGTGGAATCGCGGCGCTATGCGGCGCGCTCTGTTACGGGGAACTCGCAGCCGCGCTGCCGCGTTCCGGAGGCGAATACCATTTTCTCTCGGAAATTTATCATCCCGCGCTCGGGTTCATGGCCGGATTTGTGTCCGCTACAGTTGGATTTGGCGCGCCCGTTGCGCTCGCAGCCATGGCGTTTGGAACATATTTCAACGGAGTTTTCGGCGTAGGGTCGCCGGTTGTTCTGTCGTTTGTCGTCGTCTGGATAGTCACAATGTTTCATCTTGGGAATCTGCAAGTCGGCAGCGCGTTTCAGAACGTTTCTACGCTCGTGAAATTGCTTTTGATCGGCGCATTGATCGGGGCGGGCTTCTTCGTTCCATCAAGACAGCCAATCAGTTTTTTGCCTGCACGCGGCGACATAACGTCAATCATTAGCGGGTCGTTTGCCGTCGCATTGGTGTACGTGATGTATTCCTACTCCGGCTGGAATGCCGCGGCATATATCACCAGCGAGATTAAACGACCTGAGAAAAACGTGCCGCGCTCACTGCTCGCTGGCACAGGCCTGGTCATTGTGATTTACATACTGCTAAATGCGGTCTTCCTCGCGACGACGCCTGCTGATGAATTGAAAGGACAGCTTCAAGTGGCCTTGATTGCCGGGAAGCATATTTTTGGCGAAGAGGGTGGGCGATTCGCCGGTGCGGTCATTTGTCTTGGGCTCGTTGCCGCTATCAGTTCGATGACTTGGATCGGTCCGCGCGTCACGATGTCAATGGGCGAAGATCACTGGCTGCTGCGACTGCTTGGCCGCAAGAACAAAAACGGTATCCCGACAAACGCCATTCTGCTGCAACTGCTCATCGTGAATTTACTCTTGCTGACCCAAAGCTTCGAGGACGTAGTGCGCTACACTCAATTCAGTTTGCTGCTTTGCTCGTTGCTGGCTGTACTGGGCGTGATTGTGCTTCGTTTCGCACGTCCGGGACTAAGACGGCCCTATCGAGTTTGGTTTTACCCGATTCCTCCTGTTCTTTTCTCGCTGATCACAATTTGGATGATGTTTTATCTGTTGCGCTCACATACCGCGGAATCCCTGGCAGGTTTAGGCACGGCGGTGTTGGGTCTCCTGCTTTATATCTGCGCGGGAAAACGACTTGATCTCTTGCGATGAACACAAATCGCATCGCTCTCTCGATCATCCTGGGTCTCGTTACCGGGCCAGCGGTTTTCGCGCAGGACAATCCCGAGATCCCGCCGCGCGCAATCCCGGTGAGTGCCGGGCCTAACGACGTGGCGCGGTTTCTCGCCGGAATGCCTGTCCCGGAGGATTCGCAGCTCGCGCCGCTGACGCGTGATCCGGCGTGGCAGGCGCACGCTGCGTTTTTCGAAGAGCAATTCTCAAAACTAAATCTTCGACAACTCCAGAAGTTGCACGGCTGGCAACAGACCTCTCTGCCCGAATCACTTCAGCCAATTTCGGTAGTGTTTTACATGTTCAGCGGGCCCGATCTCTTGTACGTGGATCAGTTTTTTCCAAGCGCTGCGGTGTACGTGCTTTGCGGGAAAGAAGCTCTCGGTCCCGCGCCGGATCCGTTGCGCATCGCGAACTTGTCCGGTGCGCTGGGGAATCTTGAGAACGCGATGAAGTCTTCGCTTAGCACGACGTACTTCATCACCAAAGACATGAAAATCGATCTGCACGAGCAGAACCTGAACGGAGTGCTGCCGATTCTCTACGCTTACATGGCTCGGGCGGATAAATCGATCACGAACGTCGCCTTTGGCTCGCTTGGCAGTAGCGGCGTGTTTGAAGAAGCTGCGCCGGGCAAAAGAGGCGGCAGCATTCAGGGTGTGCGGATCCGCTATAGCGACAATCAATCAGGCAATGCCCAGACGCTGTATTACTTCACCACAGATATTTCTGACGGCGGGATAAAGACAACCCCCGGTTTTTTGAAGTTTTGCCAGCGCCTCGGCACCGGCGCGAGTTTTCTAAAGTCGTCGTCGTATCTATTATTCGAAAATGGTTTCGCCACGATCCGCAATTTCATTCTCGATCACAGCAATATGATCGCGCAGGATGATTCAGGAATTCCGCTCGCTTACTTCGATCCTAACAAGTGGAGCCTGCGTTTCTTTGGAGTTTATCTCGGCCCCATTGACGTATTCAAACAACATTATCAACCCCGGCTGCGCGAACTGTTCGAACAAACCAACCCGCCGCCGCTCGAGTTCGGATTTGGTTATCGCTGGAATTACAAGGAAGCGAATCTAATCGTCGCGACACGGAAGTAATCAGAAACGGGTGATAAACTCCCGTGCATTTAGAACCTGCGGAACCACGAATACGGAAAGTCGTCGCCCGGGCAATCGGTCGGCCAACGCGGCGGATTCATTTCACGGTGTGGCTTCACAGGAATGGCGCCCCTCTCGGTCTTGCCGCAGCGATCTCGTAAGTAGCGGATGAGTTCCTCACAAGCGTCGAGCTGTGCACGCGTCGGCTGGTCGCGGTTGAAATCGCCCACCAGACAAATGCCGAGCGAGATGTTGTTCAAATAATCGCTGTGCACGTGGCCACCGTTGATCTGACGCCGCCAGCGATCGCCCACTTCGATCTGGCCGTTGCCCGTGGATGTGCCGTTGCCGATCACAAAATGATAGGCAAGACCATTCTGCATCCGACGAACATGCCGATGGTAATAATCAAAAACGCGCGCATTCCCCTGTCGCGTGCCGCTGTTGTGCACCACAATAAATTGCCACCGCCGACGTTTCACTGGCGCGCGCCGGATCGCTTCGATGACTGAGCTTGTCAGATAACGATAGCTGACTGGACGACTCCACGGCCAGAAACCGAATCGCCGTGGCGGCGGGGACGGCGGAGGCTCGAAGCCTTGGTCCTCTTCGATGCCGGATTTTTCGATCACCACCTGAGCTTGCCTGCCTGTTGAAGCGGCGCGCGGAGGCTTCGGCTGAAGCGCAGGCGCCGTCGTTGGCGCGGCAATCGCGCGCGGCGGCGAGACTGCTTTTTCCGACGCGGCGTGCTCTTCTTCCACGCGCGGCGCCGGCGTTTTTTTTGGCTTCGGCGTCTCCTCTTCTTTTGCAGCCGACTTTGATTTCGCCGTTTTCTTCGTTTTGCCGGACGCTTCTTTTGCACGGGATTTCTTTTTCGCTGTTTTCGGTTTGGGCGTTGGGGTGTGACGCCGTTTCGTTTTTGGCGAAGCACTCGGCTCGGGTGTCTCCCGCGGTGTCGCAGCTGGAGTTGCGCCCTCATCCTCGCGAGATTTTTGCGACGGCGAATCGTCGCTTGCTAATTTCGCTCTCGGAATGGCCGTGGGAGCTTTCTCCGGCGTGGGAGAAGCGCGATTTTTTTTCGGTGACTTCCGAGTTGACGGCTTTCCTTTCCCTATTGGGGTCGGAGATTTCTTTGGTTTGGCAGATGACGCGGCGCTTTTCTCGGCTTTTTCAGATTGATCGCGCCGTTGTTCTTCGCTGACTTGTGCGCGAAGGAGACCCGCGACAATCGCGCCAAATGCGACCGCAGTTGTGAGCCAAATGCGAAAGCGCACCACTGCAACGGAGCGTAACAGAGCGCGCGACGCGATCAAACGGTTACGACAGTGATTTGTTAAAAAAGTTAAAACAGTTACAACGGTCAGCCCCTTTTAACCTTGTAACGTTCGAGCGTGTCACGTCGCGGTCGCTGCAGGCGCGGGCGCCAAAGGCGCAGGGACGCGCATTCTCTCGCGTTCGCGCCGGATGATCGCGTTCAATTTGCCTCCGAGCAATAGCAGCAGACAAGTCAGGTACATCCAGGTGAGCAGCACGATGATGGATGCCAGCGCGAGATAAGTCGGGTTGTAACGATCATATCTTGCCACGTAGAGCTGGAAAAGTTTCGTGGCGACGATCCAGCCGACGGCAAAGAAAATCGCGCCTGGCAATGCCTGACGAACGGTTAAATAGTTCTCTGGCGTGAAAAGATAAAGCGTAAGCGCGAGGCCGACCAGCGCCACCGCGGTCAGCGGCAAATTCAACCCGGCGATCCAGGCCTGCAACGGAAACGACAGTTGCCAATTTACCTCGGCAAAGCCCGCCAGCTTTTCGCCGAAAACGACGGCGTTAAAGCTAAACACGATGACAATCCCAAACCAGAAGAGCATGAAAAATGAGATGATGTATTTGGACCACCAATGGCGATCTTCCTGGACTCCATGCATCTGGCTGAGCGCGCGTGAAACCGTGGCAATGAAAATGGTGCCGAAATAAATTCCAAGGATGATGCCGGCATTCGCGAGCAATCCACTGGTGCCTGTCACCACGACACTTGCCATGGCAGAATCCAGAATATCCTGCACCTTCGGGTCCGGCGGCATGAAGCTCTTCAACACAAGGTACATCCGATGCAGCTTACTCGGATCCGTGCCGAACAGACCCAGCAGATGCCAGAAAAACAGTGTGCCGGGAGCCAGGGCGAAAAGAAGCAGATACGCCATCTGC
>JBKOYE010000137.1:0-2816 GCA_046725275.1 Verrucomicrobiota bacterium | reverse complement strand
CAATCTCATATTCCAGCTTTCACTCTTCGCCTGTATGTCCGCGTTCGTCATAAAATCCTATCTCCTCGTGAACTTGAATCCCGTCGCAATCAGCGTGGCTTGCTTCTCTTATACTTCTCAAATCGCCCAGTCAACAATTCCTGACGTATTGGTCTGTCTCGGTTTATGTGTTAATAAGCCCCCTACGCAAGCTTACCTAAGACCGCTAAAAGGAGGGGTCGCAATGAAACGAGCTCTCGCCTTTACAATCCTTGCGCTACTGATCAACTACACCAGCGCGCCCGCGCAGACCAAGCGCATCGCCGCCGGTTATAGCGCGATCAGCGCCACGCAAACAGGCTTTTACCTGGCCAAGGATGCTAAGATTTTTGAAAAGCATGGTCTCTACGTCGATCCAGTTTACGTTGCCGGCGGCAGTCGCATGGCGGCGGCAATCATTGCCGGAGAGTTCGCACTGGCGCTGGCTGGCGGTAATATCGTCAATGTCAATCTTGCCGGCGGTGACATAGTGATCATTGGAGGAGTAGTCAACGTTCCGTCTTTCTATCTCTTCGTTCAGCCATCGATCAAAAGACAAGAAGACTTGAAAGGAAAAACCGTGGGAGTTACGCGTTACGGCGCCTCGACGGATGTGAGTTTGCGCGCGTTCCTAAAGAAAAGCGGCCTAGAACCCGACCGCGATGTAAAGGTTATCCAAATGGGTGGGCAGCCGGAAATTCTTGCTGGAATGCAGGCCGGAGTTGTCCAGGGAGGAATTCTGTCCTCGCCCGGCGACTTCAAAGCCAAGAAGGCCGGCTTCGTCATGCTTGCCAATTTCGCAAAAGAGGGCATTGACTATCCAACCACTAGCCTCGTTTCGACTCGTTCGACTATCAAGAAAGATCGGGAAACCGTGAAGCGCTTTCTGATGGCCTATAGCGAAGCGGTCGATCGTCTGTTTCGCGACAAAGAACTCGGCATGAAAGTCATCGGGAAGTGGACACGTACTCAAGATCGTGAAACATTGGAATCCTCCTATGAGTACGCCACAAATTTCATCGAAAGGCCGCCGAGACTACCATACAAGGCGATCGAAAATCTTGTAACATTAACGGCCGAAACAGATCCCAGAGCAAAAGATCGCAAAGCCGAGGAGTTTATGGACCCGTCGATCTACAACGAGCTGGAAAAGAGCGGCTTCTTCAAGTCGTTGGGTCGTTAGTTCGGTTTTGCGCTCGTTGGTCGCAAGTCTCTCGCCGATGGCTCAAATAGGATGCGTGGATATTATCCGATTGAGCCATAAAGAATTACCATCTTGAATGCGATCGTCCTGAGAGAATTCGGCGGTCCGGAAGTTTTAAAGCTGGAAAGTGTGCCGACCCCCAGACCAGCGGGCGGCGAGATTCTCATTAAAGTCCATTCGGTTTCAGTTAACCGCACGCTCGATTGCCTCGTCCGCTCCGGCAAGTATCCCGTAAAAATTCAATTGCCCCATGTGCTCGGCGTCGACCCGGCCGGTGAAGTCGTTGAACTCGGCGCTAGCGCCGCGAAGTTCGGGATTGGCGATTGTGTCGCTGTCATCTCGGCGATACCGTGTCAAAGATGCAGCCCATGTCTCAAAGGTGACGAGGCCAACTGCGCCGACAGCACACGTATTGGCATCGATCGCTGGGGCGGTTACGCAGAGTACATCGCCGTACCGGAGCGTTACGCTGTAAAGCTTCCCGACAACGTCTCCTTCGCGGACGGAACGGTCATCACGCGCCATTTTCCTATGGCCTTCAATCTGCTCGTCAAAAAAGCTGAAGTCAGGCCCGGTGAATGGGTTTTGGTCATGGGAGCAACGGGCGCGCTCGGCAGCTCGTGTGTGCAAGTCGCGAAAATGTTCGGCGCCAAGGTAATTGCGGGTGCGGGAACCGACGAGCGAGTCGATCTCGCAAAAACTTACAGCGCTGATTTTGGAATCAATTATCGCAAGGATGATCTCGCGACGGAAGTGATGCGGCTCACCAACAACGCGGGCGTCGATATAGTTTGTGAAAACATCTCCGACCCGACCCTCTGGCCGGCAGCTCTTGCGAGCCTGGCCGTGAACGGGCGGCTGGTCACGGCAGGCGCCCACGGCGGCGGCTCGGTGACACTCGACGTCAAGCGCCTCTACATGCGCCGTCTACGAGTCATCGGCGCCGCCGGAACGAGCGTTGCGGATGTAGAGAAGGCGCTCGACGCCGCGCGTCAGGGGAAGATCCGCGCGATCATCAATCGAACCATGCCTTTGCGCGACGCCGCAGATGCCCACCGCATTGTCGAGAAAAACCAGATCGCCGGGAAAATCATTCTCGACCCGACGCGATGATGTACCCGCATACTAGTTAGAGAACCACGGGACAACTCTCAGCACTTGTATTCTTAAACTGTTGTCATCCTGAGCAACAGCGAAGGATCTGCTTTGTGTGACTTCTAAGTTGAAAGTGAACGGTCGCGAAGCAGATTCTTCGTCGCTCGCGCTCCTCAGAATGACATCCGATATTCGACACTCGCACCGTTTACATGATTAAAGCCATCGTGTTAAACAGCATCAGAACGATTTGCAGGAGGTAGCCCATGGCTCAGATCGTGTCGATCATCGGCATCACTCATAATCCATTCATGCCGCGACTTTTCAAACAGCCGCAACAACCACCGGGCGCCGCCAAGGTCAAAGAAAGAATCGCGATGATGCGCCAGAAGCTCGCCGAGGCGAAGCCCGACGTTCTTATCTGCATCGGCAACGATCACTTGCATCAGTTCTTCATGGACAACATGCCGGCATTCATGATCGGCAAGATGGATCAGTA
>JBKOYE010000158.1:0-18688 GCA_046725275.1 Verrucomicrobiota bacterium | reverse complement strand
GCTGCGGTGAATCTTTCGACGGTTGCGAATATTGCAACTGCTCTCACGGTACTGACGGCTGTCGTTTTCGGATTGATTGAGATGCGACGTGCGCGCAAGGAACGAGAGGAACGCGCAGCCTTCATAGCTGTCCAGGCGATTCTGACGCCGGCGTGGATCAAATCGATGACCCTGGTGCAGGCAATTTCCGAGGGAACAACTCCCGCACAAATTGAAGCCGATCCGCGCCTTTTTCAGGCGGTGCAGTCCATAGCTTGCATTCTCGAATCTCTGGGTTACGCGGTCTTTGCGCACATGGTTCCGTTGAACGTGGTCGACGAACTGCTCGGCGGCACAGTGCGCGTCGCCTGGCGCAAATTACGCGGCTACGTCGAATACGAACGTGAGCGCGCAGGTTCGCAAAAAAATTGGGAATGGTTTCAGTGGCTCGCCGAACAGATCGACCGGCATAGCAAAGCCCGAACCAGTCTCACCCTCGGGGCGCACGACGCTTACCGCGACTGGCACCCATAGCTTAGATCCCTTCTGTTATCCCTAAGTGCCGATGCGAGTTTAACCAGGCTTTCCCGAATTTGTGTCGGTGTCCAAGCCGCGAATCCGAAGACGAACGCTGGCTTTAGCTTCGCCTGAATGCAAAAGAATGAGAGCGATGAGGGCCTTACGCCGATATCAAGTGTGATACGCCTGATCATCGGAAAGTCTTCCTCGCGTTTCAGCCAGGCGACGATGTTCAATCCGGCCTCCGGAACCTGCAAAGTGAAACGGTCACCAAGCAATTCGTTGAATTGTTTGATAAAAAAGTCTCGCCGTTCGGCGTAGATTTTTCGCATGCGCTTGATATGGCTGAGGAAAAATCCCTCGGTAATGAAACGCGCCAGTGTCGCCTGGTCGATTGGAGATGAGTGTTGATCCATCGCACTGCGGATCTTGATCAACGCATCGACAAGAGGCTCTGGCGCAACGATGTAGCCCAGGCGCAAAGAAGGACAAAGAATCTTGCTCACGGTTCCCGCGTAGATCACTCGGCCGGCGTTGTCGATTCCTTGCAACGAAGGGAGTGGTGGGCCGACAAAACGGAACTCCGCGTCGTAGTCATCCTCGAAAATAGATGCGTTGTGAGCACGCGCAAAATCGAGCAAGGCGGTCCTACGCTGAAAACTCATGGTAACGCCGAGAGGAAATTGGTGCGAAGGCGTTACGTAAATGATCCTCGGCGGTGGTTCCTTTGGCGCTCTCGCAATCACGATTCCTTCGTTGTCGAGCGGCTTGGGAACGATCTTAACCCCAGCCAAAGTGAGTACCCTTCGGGTCTGCTGATAACAAGGGTCTTCGACCCATGCGGCTTCGCCCGGGTTCAGCACAGCCATTGCGCTGATCAGCATTGCCTGCTGCATGCCAGCCACGATTACGATCTGATCCGGATGACAACGCGCCGCTCTGAAATCACACAAGTACGCTGCAATTGCTTTGCGCAAGTCGGCGTCGCCGCGATTCGACGCATAACGCAGCAGGTTGACGCCCTTTTTCGCCAGAACCTTCGCCCTAAGGCGTTCCCAGACGGTCATTGGAAATTCGTCCACTGCCGGAATACTCGGCACCAGCGAGACGCCTGCTCCTGCGTTCGTTGCCCCGAGGTCAAACTGATTTCCGACGCGTGCATCGGGAATTGCTCTTGCGCGATCTGAAATGCGAATCGGGCGCTGGATTGCTCGGTCGGTTTTCGGTTGATCCGCTGTCAAAAAGGTTTCCGGCAGAAGGTTTGCGATGAACGTCCCAGACCCGGGCTTTGAGCTGAGGTAACCTTCCGCATGAAGTTTTGAAAACGCGAGTCTAACCGTCGATCTTGAGATTCTCCGGTCTGTAGCCAGAGCCCGTGAGGAGGGAAGTCGAGATGAGCTATCTGTGAACCTGCCCGATTTCAGCTCGTCGCGGATCTGGCGGTACAGCTGCTCGTGGAGCGGTTCGCTTGCGGTCCGGTCGAGCCGGATCATCTCAAATGTTATGATCGAACGGCGACGCCGCTTCTGCGGGCGCGATTTCCTGTTAGCCATGCTGATGCGCGAATTTCCCCTGTTTATTCTTCCATTCGCGGTCGTATTCTCAAGGCTTCGACCTGCACTGGGTAGAATTTTCACAAACACGGAATGGCAAGTGCGAGAAGGCAAGAACATTCGCAATGAGATCGCTGTCAAAAGAGGTATGTGCCGTATCGTGCTAAAATAATTGCGCATGGCAGGCGAACCCCTGATCACTACATATCTCGAAATGCGATCGCCGAATCAGCTGCGTCCGACGCGCGCCGACGGGCGATTTCAAATCCGCGAACAAAAAGAGCCCAACTGGGTTTTCAATCGCGATCTTTACTTTCGTGTGGGCGAGCTGTGGGACTGGATCGATAAACGACCGTGGACGGGTGAGCAGTGGAAAGAATACGCGACGGTGCCGGCGTTGCGAACGTTCGCAGGGTACTACGATGAGACGCTCACTGGCTATTATGAACTGCGGCGGGACGCGGAAACCGGAGTTGAGATCGCCTACTTCGGTTTGTTGCCTGAATTCATCGGCCGCGGTTTAGGCGGCGCCTTGTTGACCAGCGCGATCGGAGAAGCCTGGCGCTGGTCGCCAATACCCAAGCGCGTATGGGTGCACACTTGCAATCGCGATCATCCACAGGCGCTCGCGAATTATCAGGCGCGCGGCATGGTTGTTTACAAGATCGAAGAAACTGCAAGCTCGACGGCAGAGGACTAAGCGCCATGATTCCGATCGAAGAAGATCCATTGGCCGGTCCTAGGCCACCAGCATATCGCGGAAATCTTATTGCACAGAATTTATGAAAAGACTGATCCCGAAAACCTGGCGCGAGAAGTTAATCTCGATCCTGTTCGTCAGACTGACATTGGAAAATTGGCGCGCGAAGCTCATCTCTCTCCTGCTCGCGATAACGGTTTGGTACTTGATCAAAAAGAACGTAGCCACGACGCCCTCGCCGTCTGAAAGGCCGTCCGGCACGCCGATTACGGAAACACGCTGAAGGCCCCCCTTGCCGCAAAAGCAGTTTACCCGTCCTGGTCGCCGTGGCGACCGTGGCGCGTTTCCAGAAAATCATTGCCTCCTCCGCATCAAAATTGGATTCACCATCGAGCCCGATCTGCGTAACGGAAGCGTGGCCCCAAGTCGGGCTGCACGCGGGAATATTTAGACTCGACCCGATCATCTTCCCTGAAATGCGAAAGGCTCGCCCTTTATTGCTATTCCTCATCGGCACTGCCTCGGTCGTGTTGCGTGATCTGAAAACTCTCTTGCTAGCGCAGCCGGACGTCAGAGGTGCAGGGTCGCGGGTGAGTTCACAGGGAATAAAGCCGGCCCTCGACGCTCATATTTGTCGAAACGCGGTTGAAGCTGCCTCGCAAGCGAACCACTTTTCGGAGGCCAAAGTTTATAAAAACGACAATTGCATCCACAAATTACATTCACCGTTTGCTTGGACGGTCTGGCTTGATTTCAGTTTCATTCCTGATTGTCTGCTTTGGACTTTCGCCCATAGCAAGCGGCGGCTGGAATGTCGTCCCAAGCCGCAACACCGGCCACCCGAACAACTACCTCTATGGCGTGGCTGCGATCGCGTCTAACGATGTGTGGGCAGTCGGTTCCTACGGCGAGTTTGTCAACCCCAACCCGCTGGTGCAGCACTGGGACGGCCAGAGGTGGATGTTTGTCCCGCTGCCGGAGGGCCTCTCCTCGGCCGACCTGCAGGGCGTGGCGGCCGTTTCTTCGAGCGACGTGTGGGTCGTCGGCGGCCCGCACATCCTGCACTGGAATGGCACGAGCCTGAGCGCCGTGCCGCACCCAACTCCCTCGTTCGCTCGTTTCTTGGGCGTGGCCACGAATTCTAGCAATGACGTCTGGGCGGTAGGAAGCAAGACCGGCGATACCGGGCTGAGCCAGACGCTCGTAGAGCACTGGGATGGCACCAGTTGGAGCGTCGTCCCCAGCCCGAACGTGCCCAACCAACATTGCAGCCTTACGGCGGTGACGGCCGTGCCCGGCTCGCCCAACGAACTCTGGGCCGTCGGCCGAGCCGACCCTTCTGTGCCGTTCATCTTGCATTGGGATGGCACACAATGGAGCATCGTCCCCAGCCCGCCTGCAGGCTCCGTTCCTCTCTTATATGGCGTCGTGGCAATTGCCAGCAACGATGTTTGGGCCGTCGGATGGGCTGGCGGCGGCGGGGGAACCATCACGATCACCTTGCACTGGAACGGTTCGACCTGGAGCAGGGTCCCCAGCCCGAACCCCAGCTCCACCTACAATTACTTGCATGGCGTGACCGCGGTCGCGGCGAACGACGTCTGGGCCGTAGGCGAGTTCAATGCCACGGGAGGTAATCAGCAGACCCTGTTCCTGCAATGGAATGGCACGGCCTGGGTGCAGGTAGCTGGTGACAACACCGGTCCCACTGGCGTGCAGTTTTTCGTGAGTG
Source organism: Verrucomicrobiota bacterium (assembly GCA_046725275.1). Taxonomy (GTDB): domain Bacteria; phylum Verrucomicrobiota; class Verrucomicrobiia; order Chthoniobacterales; family UBA10450; genus Udaeobacter. Next base: position 14,205 of record JBKOYE010000158.1, on the reverse strand, counting down.
CGGTGAGCGCGATTAGCGGGAGCGATATTTGGGCTGTCGGTAATAACAGCCATACGATTGCCGAGCATTGGGACGGCACTCAGTGGCACATCGTCTCCACCCCGAACGCGGGCATCGGCAACAATGTGCTCAACGGCGTGAGTGGAAGCTCCTCAACCGATGTCTGGGAGGTGGGCTATTATACCTTCGGCACTTGGAAGCAGACTTTGATCCAGCACTGGGACGGCACCCGGTGGCGCATCGTTCGCAGTCCCAATTCGGGTAAGCGGATCAATATCCTCAACGGCGCGAAAACCATTTCCCCATCGGACGCATGGGCCGTGGGCAGCGCGGACAGCGGCGTCGCCGACCAGACCACGTTGACACTGCATTGGGACGGAGCGCGTTGGACGATCGTCCCCAGTCCAAGCCCCGGCACGTTGGGACTCAACGCGCTGTACGGAGTGGCCGCCAACTCGGCGAACGATCTTTGGGCCGTGGGCAGCTACACGAACAGCGGCGAATTTGCACAGACACTTATCGTGCACTGGGATGGGGCAAGCTGGAGTGTGATTCCGAGTGCGAATGTGCCAGGAGACAACAACGAGCTCTACGGCGTGGTCGCTCTCGGCCCGAACGACGTCTGGGCCGTGGGATACCACGGCAACGCTGCGTTTGGGTTTTTAACGCTGGTCGAGCACTGGGACGGCTTCAGTTGGAGCATCGTATCGAGCCCCAGTCCCCTAGGGGACGATATCTTGTATGCCATATCCGGTACCGGCACGAATGACATCTGGGCGGTAGGCAGGTCGAAGAACTCGTTTACCTTCAGGACGAGCACGTTGATCGAGCACTGGGACGGGAGCAGTTGGAGCCAGGTCTTGGGCGCGGGCGGTGAAGACAGCGCGCTCTATGGCGTGGCGGCCATATCGTCGGCGGATGCATGGGCGGTGGGCGAGAGCACGGGTTTTACCTTAATCGACCACTGGGGCGGCAGCAGTTGGAGCGTTTTCCCCAGCCCCAACGCAGCGGGTAGGCTCACCGCGGCAACGGCGATCACACCCTGTGATGTATGGGCAGTCGGGCAGCGCTATGTGACGACCCCACTCACCCTAACGACCCTAACGCTGAACGAGCATTTTACCTGCGACTGAGAACAGCCCGCGACTCAATCGAGCGAAAATCGAAGAACCTCATCCCGTCCCTGACGCTGGACCCTAACGAACTGGCAAGATCAAGGCCAAATTGTTCGCCGGTGTTTGGAGTGTAAGCTTCACAGACCAAAATAAACCCACCCCTCACTCCAGCGTTGCTCCGGCTCGATCCAGTGTTTGGGTCGTTACGGAAAGTCCGCGTTTTCGAAAGCTGATTGCCTCCTCCGGGCCGAAATAGGTTGGGGCATGGACGCCTAGGCGAGAACGTTAGTCATCGCAATGGTACTTGTTGTCTGAGTTCGCAGCGGTGTAACACCCCTCCGATGCGGATCCAGCGGATCGTCATCTTTTACTCGGTTCCGTGCTGCCGGTGCTCGCACAGCACAGTATCGGCTACGTCGATGGCAATCGACCCGAGTGGAAAAGAGACCTTGTATACGTTGAGGCTCCGGCTTACCCGGCAGTCGCCAAACGTTGGCATGTTCAAGGAACAGGCAGGTTTCGCGTTAGCAAATTCTCGATATTAAAGTCGACCGAATACGGCGTGCTAGATGGCAGTGCGATTCGCGCTCTCAAACTGTGGCGTTGGAAATCTGGCACATATCACACTTGCGTGTTCCGGTAACCTTCAAATTGGACCCGCATTGGTATGTCAAACCATTTCCCGGCGCTTCGCCTCTCCCACGGTCCCGATATTGAAGCGCTTCAGTAACTGTCGACGCTTGTACAGAGGATCTACTTAATCGCTCCATGCTTCTTTAGTATCTCTTTTGTCTTCTCGACGGGGAGAGCCTGCCGGGTTGTGGTTGTTGCGCAACGCATTCGGACGGGATAAAGGCCACGGGGATTCGTTTCGACATCATCGCGGGACTCTACATGGCCCTCATCGATCCGTTTCGCCCTCTCGTTGTCTATCCGGCCCTCTGTAAGCACTCTCAGCAACGTTGGTCGCTCATCTATGCAACACAGTGAAGTATCGTTGCACCAGCATTAACAAAATTATGGAAGATTCATCGTCTGAAAAATCGGCTCAGCAATTGTCCGATTTGCCAGAAATAGAAAATAAGGTCAGGAATGAAAAATGGGGTCGCGTCTAAACTCCGAAAGTCTTCGCAAGCGGGTCATTTGAACATTTCCTGCGTAGCTTACGGGCTTCAGACCGGGTGACTGCGGTCGTTGGCCGCCTACGTCTTCGAAACGCTACGGCGTGCCAAGGAGGTCAGAGGAGTGCTTGGCGACTATCGACGCAAACGGACTCCGGTTTCCTCCGGGAGGCCGGTTGCGTGCCAATGTTAGATTGGCAGCGATTAACGTGCGATCAATCCAAAGGCAAAGTCCGGGAGTCCGCCAACAAGCTCGATGTGTTCGAGACTTCCATCGTCCTGATCAACGCTAAACCCAATGATCTCATGGCTTAACGAATTCAGCACATAAAGATATTTGCTGCGTTGGCTCAAGGCCTCATCGGTCGGTCCGCTATCTATGCCCGTTCTGGCTGTTATGCCATCAGGGTCGAGAAGCCTCAGTTCGCCCGTGGCCCTATTGATCCTGTAGCCGCTTATTGTCCCACTGCCGGTGTTAGTCGTATAGGTGAATCTGCCGTCGTCAGTGACAACGATCCAGCAGGCCGCAGTTTCGTTGGTCGGCGCCGACGGTGTAATCACGTTCAACTCACCTTGGGAATTGACGGAATAGCTGGAGACTGCACTTATATCTGGCAAGCCGGCGAACGCCTCCGAGACAATGAGATATCTTTGTCTGCTAAAGCTGAACCCGAAAGGAGTTACGCCGTGGGACAGGTTACTAAGCGGTTCGCTGGCGACTCCATTCGCGTCCACCATATATGTATCGATGAAATTCGTCGCTTTTTCTGTCACGACAAGCCCCGTGCCACCCGGGTTAAACTGAATCTGCGCTGGCTGCGGATCCGTCATCCCACTGAGCGATCGAATTGATCCCAAAATCGGCGTTAAATCGCCACTGTTAAAATCAATGGTGAACCCCGCGATATTTCCAGTATCCCCGTCGCCATCCCCAAAATTAACAACGTAAACGAGATTTCCGCTGATGGTGACGCTGACCGGAAGAAGGCCATTCGACGTTTCAGTATCCGTCAAAGTTAATTGGTCGTTCGGCTCGACCCGAAATGCAGAGAAGTTGTTCGATCCTGGATTGACAACCAGGAGCCATCGGCCGTCCCGGCTGAGCGCTATGCCGCCCTGATTGCCCAAGGCCGCGTCGTTGCCCGTTCCGCCGGTGGGGAACGAGCTTATGAACTGGAGGCTTCCGTTCGACGCCCGCTTATACGCTAGCACTTCATTACCGCTGGAGGAATTGCTGGCCGTATATACCGCACCGGACGAAGGCATGTCTGCTTCGCGGTCGCGAGCAATTGTCGGAGCGGTCGAGACGCCGAGGAATGCAAGAGCGAGGGAGCAGCGCGAGAGCGCCTTCCACCATGAATGAGAGATTAATTGACGATTCTTCATACGATTTAAGAGTGCGCAGAGGAGAGATTTATTCCGTTTTTTTAAATTGACGACAGCGAGAGGATCCAGATTCAACTATGCGACTGAAACATGTCCTTCGAGCTCTTGCGGCGATGATTATCGGCTACAGCGTGATCGTCGTTCTTACCTCTTTCGGATTGTTCTTGGCGGCCGACCAATTTACGGCGGTTCAACCCTACTATTGCCCGGTGGTATGCTCGTCGCGGTCATCTCTGGGCTCGCCGGCGGATATATTCCCGGCCTCATCGGACCGATGCGCGGATTGATCAACGCGACGCTTGTCCTCATTTCGTTGGCCATCGACACCGTGTGTGTTGTTTTTCTATAGGAAAAGTAGCGCCCCTTTTTGGTTCGACGCGATGGACAGCGCAACTCTCATGATATTCACCTTGGACGGCGGATTTTTAAGCGGGCGAATGCGTCGTGTCTAAACTCAGAAAGTCTTCGCTCGTGCCACAACGCGTAATCTGAGCAAGGGATTTGAGTTTTCTGCTGCGAACTAGCGAGCACTAAATCTATTTGACGAAACACGGTGACAGAAGTGTCTACCTGGTCGCTCCGTGCCTTTTTAGTATCTCTTTTGTCTTGTCGACCGGAAGAGCTTGCGCGGTGTGTCCCTGGCCGGCGGTGGTTGTTGCACGAAAGAGCGAGTTGTAAACCGCCTCTTCGGTGGCCTCAATTGCGGCGAGGAATAAGGGAGACATGGCATCATTGGTCAACAGGTCCACATGGCGCGTGGGAGCTTTATCGTCGGTGTGGATTCGCACTTGTGGCGCGGTTGAGAATGCAATGGCGTAATCTCCGCTGCCGTTTGAGGCTGCACTACCTGTCCGAACGACGCCCAGCAGCGCTCTTGCGGCGAGGCGCCTCAGGTTGCGCGCGTCCAGTGGCGCGTCGGTAGCAACGATCACCATGACGGAACCATCGGCGCGATCGCTGCCTGCACCTGGCTTTCGCAACCCCATCGTCTTCGGAGAAGCCGATCCACCTTTCAAATTGGCGTGATCGCTTCCGCCGCTTTGCTGTTGTAGCTCGTCGCGGAGGTAGTATTGGCCCAGCTCCTGACCGACGGGAACACCGGCGATCGTGAGCACGCCACCGAAATTGGTCTGCACCAGCACACCAACCGTGTAGCCGCCGAGTTTAGCGGGCAAGCGGCGTGACGCGGTGCCGATGCCGCCTTTCCATCCGAACGCCACAGTCCCAGTTCCCGCGCCGACCGCGCCTTCTTCGACCGGACCGCCTTTGGCGTTTCTGATGGCCGTAATAACATCATCCGTAGTGATGTGTCGGCCGCGAATATCACTGAGGTAGCCGTCATTAGTCTCGCCCACGATCGGATTGATGGAGAGCACGTGTTCGTTGCCGGGCAGTGCGAGCATGTAGCTGATGAGTGCGTCGGCTACTCGCGGCACGCTCAAGGTGGATGTGAGCAGGATGGGCGTTTCAATCTCGCCCAGCTCTTCGACCTGAGTCGAACCGGTGAGTTTGCCGAAGCCGTTGCCTACGAAAACTGCACCCGGAACCTTTTCTCGATAAAGATTTCCCGAATGTGGCAAAATGGCAGTTACGCCGGTGTGGATTTCATTGCCGCGATTGATGGTGGTATGGCCAACCTCAACACCGACCACGTCGGTGATCGCATTCAGCGGGCCGGGGGGCAACACACCAATCTTCAGCCCGAGATCTGAAGCGCGAGGCCGGGTGTTACTGGGCTTATCCTGAGCCTTGGCCGGGGTAAAGATAAATGGCAACCATGCGATCAGCGCCAGAGTGACCGTTGTCATGTTCTGCATGAAGCAGGCAAGACTGAACTATTGGGGCGGAGCAAAACAAGGCAAACTAACAAAGAAGAAGTAAGAAACTCCCGCTAGCCGATATCTCCACGTCAGCCTGTGCCGAATGCTTGGTCCCAGCGAGAACGCACACTTCGCAAGAGGGATGGGTATACGATTAGTTTTCGAAAAGGGTCGATCATTGCCATGTAGAACGGCGTGAAGCGGCTTACGCTGCGGACATAGACTGCTAAATAGAACCGGTAGGCAGTCGCTGTCTCGATCAGGGTGCTCAGCGCGGCGGCGTGGGCTGTGCGATTGATCAATTCAACGAGTTGCTCGTTTTGGAAGCGGTAGACGACGCGGAAAAATCCATCTCGCGTGCCGGCTGCGGTCAATGATTTTGAGCGATCGGCGTCGGTAAGCCGGGTTGCGAAGGTTTCCCACGCGGTTGCCACTGGCTCGCGATCCCAGCTGAAGAACCGTCCAATGAAGAACCGAATGTCGAGCAGCACTCGCACGAGCGACGGGGGCGTACATAGACAACTGCTTGTTGTCCGTAGGAAATCTTCGAGCGTCACTCCTGCACGCCAACGCGGCAGATCAACGGCCCAAACGTCGTGAAGCGGGATGCCAGCGAGAAACGTATGGACTCGCAGGGGCAGTCGTTCGAACTCTTCAGTTGAAACCTGTGGCATGTGCCATGTCTACTGTCTTAGTAACTGCCCGAAGTCTTCTTTGATGAACTCTTTAGTTCCGGGCCGGCCGGTAAGACGTAACCACAGCGGCCCGCCTTCTCTGCTAAAGCGCAGTTCGATATCGAGGAATGGACAGCACAACCGCTCGTCGATTACCCATTCCGTCAACAGCTGCCAGGTGACCTTATCCGCCGGGAGTTCGAACTCGTAGCCGTCTGCCAGTTCGCGCGTGCTTTTCTTCAGGTTTAGCAACGCTGGTCCAACCTCTTCGAAATGCCGTTTTCTGGCTTCCGGTGACAACGCGAATGCGTTGCAGGCGAGAGGCGAAACTTGCTCAGTTTGCGATGAAGGTTCGGCGGTTGCCGAAATCGCTACCGGAGCAACGACCGCGATTGCGCGTATGAATTGGAATATTTTTTTCATAGTTTTCGACGCTACGACTTCAAGCTGACTTGAAGTCAAAGCGAAATTTCTAAGAAAATTCCCAGGCATTTCCGTGGCATTGATCGCGGCTCGTTGTTAGATTTCGGAGTGGCAGAGGACATGGCTATTTCCGATGTCGCACGCGTGTTTGGCTTGCGCACGTCCGCCATTCGCTACTACGAGCAGATCGGGATTCTCCCGCCACCAATGCGCAAGAATGGCCAACGCCGCTACGACAACAGTGCGCTCTTCCGCCTGGCGGTGGTCCAGCGCGCTCGAGAAACGGGGTTCACCCTGGAGGAAATACGCGAGCTCTTTTTCGGCTTCCCGCCCGGGACACCTCCACCGAAACGCTGGCATCAACTCTCGCAACGGAAAATGGCTGAACTCCGGCAACGAATGCAGCGGCTTAAGCAAATGGAGACATTGCTCAAGGGCGTGGAGAAGTGTCGCTGCGACGCCCTCGATGAGTGCGGCGAAAAAATTCTTCAGCAAAGCAACGGAAAGGCGACGACAGAAAACGTAGCGTGAAATGACCGTTTGTATTTCGCCCGATCCGGGCGATAGTGGGCGCTTATTGGATTACTCTGTTTAACTTCACTGCACGGTAGATCGTCAGGTGAGCGTCGCTCATTGGTGATTTGAAACCCGATTCCCGGGAACGGCTCTGTAGCTCGGTAGTTTTTCCAAATTCAAAACACAATGAAACTGTACGTAGGTAATCTCTCTTTTGAGACCACCGAGAATGATCTTCAGGATCTGTTCGAACAACACGGCACCGTCAATGAAGTCCATCTGATGATGGATCGGATGACTGGTAAATCGCGCGGGTTTGCGTTCGTCACCATGAATGACAACGCGCAAGCCAACGCCGCCACGAGTGCGCTTAATGGGCGTGAACTCAACGGCCGTACCTTAACTGTTAACGAAGCGCGTCCGCGTCAAGAGCGTCCGCGTCCTTCCGGTCCGCGGCGTTCGTTCGCCGGTTTTCGCCGGTAGACGGGGATTGATTGCGCAGCGCGGCCTGAGAATCTCTGAGCCGCGCTGTTTGCAAGTCCGACGCGAACATTGACATCGTGAATTCCGAAAAAGCCATTACACTGGAGGGCACCATCATGACGGTGCTTCCGGGCACCATGTTTCGCGTCGCACTTGCGAATGATCATCTCGTGCTCGCGCATATTTCCGGCAAGATGCGCAAACGTTTTATTCGCCTTACCATTGGCGACCGGGTGAAAATGGAGATGTCGCCCTACGACACGGCCAAGGCGCGGATCGTCTACAGGCTCTGACATGCCGACGAGATTTTATTTCGATCCGCCGCGTGCACGGCCGAAAAAGCCCGGCCCCAATATCAAAAGCTTGCTCGTGCGCTGTCCTTCCACGTCGAAGCTGACCGATACGGGACGGACAATCGAAGAGAAGCGCTGGCAGACAGCCAAAGTTAAAGCGCAAAAGTTCACCTGCACGCACTGCGGCAAGGTCCATACCTGGGCGAAGGGGGACGTGATTCTGGGCAGAGCGACGTCGAGTTGATCATTGATGGCTGAGAATTGATCAGCGAGCACACGCAGATTTGTCCCTGTGATTTTTCGCATTCCGACCGATCGCATTAATTGGACGACGAGTTCTTTCCTGATCGGCACCTTCTTTCTCACACTCACGGCGGTGCCGCTTTACCTGTGGTATTTTGGAGTTGATTGGTTCCACTTCGCAGTCTCTGGAGTGTTACTAGCTGCGACTGGCTTCAGCATCACGCTGGGTTATCACCGTCTATTTTCCCACATGACGTTCCGCGCGAAACTGTCGGTGCGCTTGTTCACGCTGATCTTCGGCGCCGCTGCGTTCGAGAATTCTGTCCTGATGTGGGCAAGCGACCATCGCCGGCATCATAAACATGTCGATCACGACGAAGATCCGTACGACATCAGCAAAGGTTTTTTTCACGCTCATATCGGCTGGCTCTTGTTCAAGCTTTGGCCACAACCGCCCTTCGATAACGTAGCCGATCTCAAGAAGGACCCGCTGGTCATGTGGCAGCATCGACACATTCATTGGCTCGCGGTGCTGGTGAGTTTTGTTCTACCCACCTTGATCGGTGCACTGTGGGACGGCTGGGTCGGCGCGCTCGGAGGTTTTCTAATTGGCGGCGTCGCCAAAGTTGTCGTGCTTCAACATGGCACATTCCTGATTAACTCGGCCTGCCATACCATTGGTCGTCAGCCGTATTCGATGCGATGCAGTGCGCGAGACTCCTTTTTTATGGCTCTGTTTACATTTGGCGAGGGCTACCACAATTATCACCACGAATTTCAGCACGACTATCGTAACGGCGTGAAGCCGTGGCAGTGGGACCCGACGAAATGGTTAATCTGGTTTCTATCGAAGCTCGGCCTAACGAGCAGCCTGCGCAGGGTGCCGCAGGAAGTGATTTACTCCGCGGAAGCGCGGCTTCGGGATTCACCAACGGGCACAAATTATGACGCGTCGAGCAAGCCGAGCAGGGAGATGAGGTCGCGTCTTAAGATTTGACAGTTTTGGCTGCTCGGTCGCGCAGACTAAATCTATTTGAGCGCGGCGTGAAATGCCGCGTCGAGCTTTGTTTCTTTCTCGCTCCCGCTTGTTTTGGTCATGCCGGTCGTCGTTTCCGGGGAGACTGCCAGCCTTGCCCACAGTCGGCGTCTTTGTCAGACGCCGACGTGGAACAGGTGTTTTACAAGACGCACTACAATACCAGCCGTTACGGCGCTATGCGATCCGTGAGCGTGTCGGTGTGAAAATCGGTGTGATCACGCAACCGCGACCAGGGGCTGTCCTTTTTGGTTGTGTCCGCGACGGCGCTTTTCTCACCCTTTGCAAAGTCGTCCCATGAATTGTAGCGAGCGATGGTGAGGAACGTCCAATTGGCGCCTTCTAGGTGCTGCATCAATACGTTTCCGGCAGTCGTGTCGCTGGGTGCGCTCGGCACTTCACCGAGCATTTTTTCCAATTGCTCGCGATGACCGGGAGCAGGGCGATAATAAGAGACAGAGTAAACCGAGCCCGTCGTCTTCGATTTCGAGTCTGCATCAATGCCCATGGCCTTAGTGAACTCCTCCCATGACGGACCGTTCACAAATGTATCGGTGTGCCACGCGCCCAAGTCACGTTTGTCCGGAGGCACAGCCGTTCCCGCAGCTTCCACGGATGCTTTTGGTCCGAGATGCGTAATCACGACATAATCCCAAGCGTCGCCATCTTGGTGACGGAGGACAATGAAGTGATCAGGCATTGGGTTATGAGGATCGGGCGTCTTCAGCCAATCGCCCAATTGCGCTGCTTTGCCGAGCGCGGCCTTGGCGAAATGCACGTGATAGACGTCGGTTCGTTTACCAGCTCCGGCGGACGCTGTGGTCTTTTCACCGGCCGCGGCCTTTGGTGTGGCTTGGGCCTGAACCAATGTCACAGGCAACAGGCTCAATAATGTGACGGCGATAATAATCGTAACTGATTTCATGGTAATTTTTCTTTCTGATTTAGGGTTGAACGAGAGCTCGTTCGAGATCCGTGCAGCCAGCTTGGGCGAGCAGCAGTAGAGCGCGTGTGCCTCGTTATTTGTTTGGTTTGGCGACGGTTATCGTGGCCACCGTCTTGACTGTCAACGCTTAAACGAAAGGTACGCCTAAAGTCCTATGCATAGTACAACTGATGTTGTATAAGAATAGGTCCGGCAAATCACTGTTTACGATGGACATTTTAAGCAGTCCTAGCGCGGATGCTGATATCAAGAACCAAAACAACGCATTACGCACACACATGACTGGTTCAGGAAAGAGTCCCGCAAAGACGCGAATCCTAGTCTTGGACGAGCACACGCTGCTTCGCTTTGGGCTCAACGCTTATCTCAATTCCCAGCCAGACATGATTGTCTGCGGCGAAGCGGACAGCATAACGGACGCGCACAGTAAAATCGGCGAATGCAAACCTCATCTGCTATTGACCGCATTCCGGCTGGGCGCCGGCGATACTTTGGAATTTGTCCAAGCACTCAAGGCGCAAAAGCCCGAGCTGCTGATCCTGGTTTACGCCGCGTTTAAGGAAAGCATTTTTGCCGGGTGGGCGCTGCGCGCAGGCGCAAATGGCTATCTGATGAAGACGGCAGCCAAGGAAGAGCTGCTGACCGCCATCCGCGATGTTTTGCGCGGCCAAATTTATGTCAGCCGGGATTTAGCCATGCCCGCGTTCCAAAAATCGCTCGGAACCTCGGCGCAAAACCGCGTTTCAGGAAATCTGCCGGTCGTCGACAACCTGTCTCATCGCGAGATGCATGTTTTCCTGTTGATGGGCTCGGGGCTGGCCACAAAGAAGATTGCTCACTCATTGAGGCTGAGGGTGAAAACGATCGAGACGCACCGCGAGAACATCAAACACAAACTTGGCCTGAATTCCCGTCGGCAGCTAGTTGAGCGCGCTACTAAATTTGTGGGAGGAAAACTTCCTGCCGCAAAAGGGCGAGATCGCAGTGCGTTCCCGGCCGCGTAATCGGTGATGCTTAAGATTTGCTGTTCAATGTTTGATGCGAACGCGCCGCGCGCAGCGAGCGGAAATCAATCGCCGCTCAGTATTCGGCAAAGGCTTCATCTGGATAGCAGTACAACCAGCGTTCGCCTGGTTGAGCCGAAGCGATGACCGGATGCGCGGTTGCGTGCGAGTGCTTGGTAGCGTGCTGATTCGGCGAGCTGTCACAGCAGAGCGTCGTGCCACACGTCTGGCACGTGCGCAGATGAACCCAGTAGCTGCCAATCTTCACGCACTCTTCGCATTCGCGAACCTTCGGCTGCTTTACAGACGCGATCGCGTCGAGATGAGAGCAGCTTCGATCAGACATTGCTTAAGGTCGTGTTGCTCTGCCTTCCTTGCAATCACGCCTCGGCGAACCGAAATGCGGCCAAGCCAGGCTCCTCACGGTATTTCGAAAATCTCGACCTGCTTGGCAATGCCGCGCAGTGAACGCTTCTCCGGGGTCGCGGCGATGCCGTTCGATTGCAACAGCTTCGAGGCTTCGCTGTCAGTAACGACCCGTCTGGTTGCAAAAATGGAGCGCGATGTCGCCAGACCTTGAACGCGGGCGGCGATGTTTACGGTCCGTCCGAAGTAATCCTGCCGGTCATTTAAAGAAACAGCCAGACAGGGTCCCTCGTGGATGCCGATCTTAAGGAGCAAGTCGCCTTTCAAGTCCTTCACTGCTTCTCGCATTTTCAGCGCCGCCGCCATCGCCCGGTCTGGCGTCGCGAAGGTCGCCATCACCGCATCACCGATTGTCTTTACCACGGCGCCGCTTTCCGCCGCGACGATTTCATTCAAAATCCGGAAGTGGGCGCGCACCAAATCGTAGGCAACCAGATCTCCAACTCGTTCGTAAAGTTCCGTTGAGCCTTTGAGATCGGTAAACAGAAAGCTGAGACTGGTAATCTTGAGTCTCTGATCCACGTCGAGCGTATCAGTGCGGTAAATATCGCGGAATGTTTGGTTGGTCAGAAGACGTTTCGCGGTCAAGAACGGGCGACGTTTGTTGACGAGCTCGTGAACCTTATCGCTAACGATCCAAATAGCGGGCAGCGTGCGCACATTTAAGCGGTTCTCCAACGTAATCCGCAGAGGGCCCGGGCGCATCTGAACGGTCCCGGACGGCGTGTGATCCCTGGTCATGACGAAGGAAAGCGATTGGCTTTCACGCGTAGGCTCGCGCGTCACCTCGATGTGCTGCGACATGTGGAGGACCGGATCGAACACGATCACATATCCTTCGGGCAACTGGAGCGAGAGTACCATCTTCTCGCCAGCTGAAAGCTCGACCGCGTCCAGTGTAGTTTCCTCAACCCATTTTTCCAATGCCTCGTCATCGGGCAAATCGACGCCTGAACTCCAAAAGACCTGTCTGTAGTATTCGATGAAAGACAGTGTCTCGGGATCGTGCGCCGCGATTCTCCGCACCCGCGGACTGATGGTGAACGTAACCTCGACGATTTCGTCGAGCGTCGGTTCGCAGTCCGCGGCACAAAGCACGCACCTATATTCGGCCTGTTTTACGGTCTTAAGCGTCGCGCCTGAATCGAGGACGCCGCCGCAAGCCGGACAAAGGATGTTCCAGGACATATCGAAAATGCCGAGCCGCGCGCCGTGCAGAAAAGCCGCAATAACATCCTCTTCATTGAGCTTGTGCTCGGCAGCAAAGGCGAGGGCGTTGATGCGGCAAAGATCACGGTCCGGCGCATCTCGGATGAGCTTTTCGATCGTGCTTACCGGTTTCGGCTTCGCCGATTGTCGCAAAGCATTGAAGAAGCTTTCGGTTTCACTGGAGAGCTTCATTATACAATCGGTTTTATCAGAGTAGCGGGTACCCTGTGGCTGGGAAAAACGGAAAGCAAGTGACAGATGCGCCAAACCCTTCTCCTTCGCACGTGCCCGTTGCGACCAAACTCCGGTGTCCGGCAGAGCCTTCCGCGCTAAAAACCAAGCAGCTTACGGTTATGAAGCTTTGTTTGCTGACGCGTTACGCCGTGATGCCAGGCTCATGTGGATTCCTGCGACGGCCATTCCGCCTTCGCCGACGGCGGCAGCGCACCGTTTAACTGATCCGGAGCGCACATCGCCGGCTGCAAAAATTCCGGGAAGACTGGTTTCGAGCGGAGCGGGGCGCCGTTTGTTTTCGCGCCATGCTGGGGCTTCAGCGACCTCCGCGCCGGTCTTAATGAATCCTTTCTCGTCCCGCTCGATTTCTGATGGCAACCATTCTGTGCATGGGCGGGCACCGATCATCGAAAACACCGCCGGCGTTTTGATCGTCCGGCGCTCTCCTGTTTTTGAGTCTTCCAACTCGACTTGCTCAAGCCTTTGGTCGCCGAACATTTTCCGAATCTCTGTTCGATAAAGAATCTCGATGTTCGGCTGCGCTTGTACGCGGCGTGAGAGATAGTCAGACATTTTTTTGGTGATGTCGTCGCCACGGATGACGAGCAACACTTTGGCCGCTCCCTCGGAGAGAAACATCGCCGCTTGTCCAGCCGAGTTGCCGCTCCCGACGACAATCACTGTTTCGTTTCGGCAAATCTGTCCTTCGAGCGCGGTCGCTGCGTAGTACACGCCAACGCCTTCAAAACGCTCCCGATTCTCAGCATCGAGTCGTCGATAGTCCGCGCCCGTTGCAATCAAAACGGTTTTCGCGCGGAGAATCGCGGGACAGCCTTCTATCTCAATGCACGCGCGGTATTCGCCATCGGTATTGTAGCGAAGAGAGAGCGCCTGCGCCGGGGTCGAAAACTTTGCGCCGAAGCGATAAGCCTGAAGCTGCGCCAGCCATGTCAGATCGCCGCCGCTAATTCCGGTCGGGTAACCAAAAAAATTTTCGATCAGTGAAGACGAGCCGGCCTGTCCACCGGGTGCGTAGCTTTCCAGAACAACGGTCTTCAGTCCTTCCGATGCCGCATACACCGCCGCACCGAGTCCGGCCGGTCCCGCGCCGACAATTGTGACGTCCGACAAGATTTCCGTTTCGTCCTGAAGCGCGAGTGGCCGAAGCAGACCGGCAACTTGAGCGACTTCACGCAACGACGGCCGGCGCAACGGAGCGCCGACAGGAGTAATCAGCACCGGCAAATCACGAGTAGTGAGGTGAAGCCGATTGCCC
>JBKOYE010000186.1:0-10204 GCA_046725275.1 Verrucomicrobiota bacterium | reverse complement strand
CCGCTGTATGGCGCAGTAATGCTCACCCCAATTTCATCTCCGGCACGGTACTCTTTGGCGTTGAGTTTGATCTCCAGTTCGGCGTTTTTTTCCAAAGCCCCGGCCATTGCAGCCTGGCCCACCACCGAAAACCGCACCTTGCTTAAAGTGCGATTCTGATCGTCGCGCAGCTCAAGCACGTAATTGCCCGGTTCATCGGTGGGAAGGGCGTAATGATAGCCAGTGGCCGCGACCGAGATTTTTTCCGACTTAACAGGGCGCTCTTTCAGGACTGACTCGTAAGCGTAATTGCCATTCTCCTGTTTCTTCAGCACCGAGACGTAATCCTGGAGGATGAGATTGATGGTGACGTTTTCGATGGCGGTGCGGTTGAGTTGCGGATCGACTCCGACGAGGTCAATCGCGCGCGGTCTCTTCATGTCGATGAAGCGAAGGTCGCCATCGGCTTTGTAACCGATCACGTAAGGCAAAGCGGAGACCAACGCGCCGACGTCGCCCATGACACTCCTTCCGCCTTCGCCTTCGAAGCCTTCCGCGATAAATCGCATCGCGTACGTGGCGTCGGCGAACCGTTCCAGTTGCAGGTCAAAATCCGCGTGGCCTTCGCCGTCGGTTTTCGTTTCGCCGAGATCGACCGTTTGCTCTTGACGAGTTTTGTTCTCGTCAAAGAGCGGATCGAAAAAAGTGAAGTCGCGAAATTCCGGAAATGAAAATGCCGCAGGTGCGAGTTCGAGTTTGCCGGTCACACGCCGATCGGTTGCGGGCGTGCCATAAAGATTCGCTAAGCCAACGGAAGCATGCATTTCACTGGGATGAATCCACCCCCGCGGCGCAGCTTTGGACAGCCGCGTCTCGATTTTCATCCGATCGGGCAGGAATTCCTTCACCTGCGCGGTGGCGGAACCGAGCAAACTTGAGCGCCTGTTATTTTTGATCAGATAAACATTGACGGTGTAAAGCCCAGTCGGCGATTCATTGGCCGTTTGGTAGCTCAGTTCGGTGAACCCGGTCTCCGGCAAAGTCAGCTTCTTGGTCTGTACCCGCAGGTCGCGCGCATCGATAACTTCGGTTTCAATCGGCAAGCCTTTGAGATTGCCACCCCAGCTTCGCTGTTTCACGACAAGCCCGATGTGAATTTCGTCCCCAGGCCGGTACACACCGCGTTCGGTGAAGACGAACGCATCGAGACCTTCCGGCGCGATGTTCTCCGCCCCTTCAATTTCAAATCGCGAAAAATTGAGGACGCGGTCTTCACGCGCGAATGGCATGAACGCGACGTCGTCGCCATTGCGCGCCACGAACGCGACGGGCATTTTGTCGCGCTCGGATTTTTCAACAGATGGAAAAGCGCAGTGACCATCCGCCGCTGTTATGGCCGTCTGGATCGGCACGCCATTCTTGCCCAGGATGTCAATCGTGGCGCCGCTGAGCGGCTGGCCATTTTTGATGGACATCAAAAAGACGTCGCTGCTCCCATCGGTGTTTTTCTTCGTTAGAATTCCGATGTCGGTGATCAGAAGAAACCTGCTGTCGCTGGCCTCGACAGGTTTCTTTTTCACCGGGTCCCAGCCGCGCGCAGTCAGGAAAAAAAGCCCACGCTCGCTCCCGCCATCGGCTGGTTTGCGAAGTTGCTCGGAGAAATCGAACGCCGAATAATTCGCTTTCCATTTGTTTTCGACCGCGATCGGTTGGTGTTCGATTCCAATACGCGAGATGTTTTCCTGATTGAATAAATGGGAATCGCGAAATTCCGGGTCCTCGAATTTGCCCTGGGTCTGACTGACGAGGTGGTTGATCTGGGTGGTTGCAACGCGCGCGATTTCGAATTCGATCGCCGCCAGAGCGCGGGAACGGACAGACAGTTTCCGTTCGCCGCTCAACGCGAGCAAGCCGCCTTGACCTTCGATCTGCACTTCGCGCGGCAACTGCGGCACTGCGACGACTGCGTTGTAGTCTTCCGCCAACCGGTAATCGCCAGGCGCGCGCACGCCTTTAGCGATGCGGACGTAAAGCTCGCCCTCCGATTCGACCTGTATCTTAAAAGCGTGTTGCCGATCTTGCGCCTTTTCGGAGGGGACAACGCTGAATTCGATTCGTTTGGCTTGTTCGAGGACATCGTCCGGCACCTCGGTCGGACTCTGCCATTTTGAGCCTTGATCAGATTCTTCCGTCTCCTCTTCTTCAGACTCGGTGCTCTGGCTGCTTTCGTTAGTTTGCTCAGCCGTTTCCGAGTCGCGACTTTGCGAATCGGTCTCTGTGGTCACTTCGGTTTCGCCTTCTTCAGTCGTTTCGGCGTTGCGTTTCGGTAGCAGACGTATCTGAATGGCCTTAGCCAGCTCGCTACTGCTGATATCGGCCGTTGTACTTAAGATCAGAACCTGCTCAGGCTCGCCATTCTTGTTTCGTGCGATCGTGCTGGTGATCGAATCGATCTGAAACGCGGTTTCCTGTGATGGAATGCGCACCTTGTCCTCCGTGGAGTCCCGTGTTTGCGCGCCGCCCTGCGCTGTGCGCACGCCCTTACTCACATAGAGCTTCATGAAATCTTCCCGCTCCGGCAGCGTCACGTTTGAGCTGCGCAGGTACGCCAGACGCTTGTGCAATCCGTAGGTGAGCCTGAAATGCGGCGGCGACTCGGACGGCGGGAATACGTTGGAACCGCCGATCATCAACAGCTGGATATGTCGATCTAACTCGCCCGGCTCGACTACGTGCGTGAGTTCAAGTGTCGCAGTGATCTGCCGTTGTGTCGGATCGGTGGGGTCTTGGTAGAGCTGAAGTTCTCTGATCGCAACTTGGAATGGCGGCGTCTGGAACTCGTAAGCCAGGCGCTCCATCAAAACCTGCGGTGGGAAAAATTTTTTGTCGAAGATGATCTTGAATTTTTGATCTGCCGGCCAGTCCTCGGTCGGTTTGAAGAAAAGATGTTTGTCGCCAGCCCACATCCATTTGCCGGCCAAAGGAGGATCGAGCTGGACGCCCGTCAGCGATGTTTTCTTCAAATCCTCCAGGCGCGCCGCGGAATCGCTGAATCGAATATCAAGGGTTGGAAACGTTAACTCCTTCTCCAACTTTGTGACCGGAAGCTGCTCGATTATAACGCTCACGTAGCGCGGTTTCGGTCGATGTTGATACCAGCGTAACGTCCAAGCCGTTCCGCATGAGAGCAGGACGATCGCTATAATTCCGGAAGCCGTGATCAGAGGATGCGCGCGCCTAAAATTGGAGAAGGCAGTGCGGCTTCGCATGAGCCAGTGCGGCGGGCTCCATTGCAATCTGCCGAAGACCGCTAGAGCGACCTTCTTGAGAAACGTCCAGAGGAGGACAAACGGCCGGGCGGCCAGTTGAAGCGATCGGGTGACTAGCGCGCTTATGTTCATAGACAGGAACAGGTCAGTTCAGCGGAAGTCACGGGGAACTTCGGACTGATCAAATCTTAGATCCATGGGTAGGTCGCGGACGCAATTTTCATTCTTCGAGATGCACTGAGTCTATAATGCGGTCGATTTCTCCCTTTAACTTAGGATTGGTATTCAGATTCGAGGTAAAAGTGATCTCTAACAGCTGTCCTTTGTAGGAAGTAGTTAGGACACGTGTGTAAACGGGGCTGTGCGAGTAATCGCTTGTCCATTTTAACATCGGCACATAGCGCCAGTCCGCCCATTTGCGGTCATCGATGGTGACGATCTCTTTCTTTAGCCATTGCAAATGCGAATCTTTCGGCAGCCAGTCGAAACCTTTGCTGTACTCGGCCACGCGCATTTTCAGATAACCCTCTAGCTTGTCCGGCGTCAGACCATGTGTGCCGCGCAATACTTCTCCCCACGCGCCATCCGGACCTGAAAACTTCGCGAGTGTCTTTGGATTTTTGGGATCGTCAGCGTCACGCGAAAAATCCGATGGAATATGGAGCTTAAGCTTTCCGTCGAGGAGATTAACTGTAGTTCCCGCCGCTCCATTATTCGCGGATCCGCCAGTGTTTTCTGAATCGGCAATAGACTCTTCGCTCTCCAACTCGGGGTCTAGTTGGCGAGCGCGCTTGAAGTCTGCTGCGGCCCCGCTTGCATCACCCTTATCCTTCCTGGCGACAGCGCGGTTGTAGTAAGCGCGAGCGTAATCGGGCTTAAGGTCGATTGCGCGTGTGTAATCAGAAATTGCGCCTTCCCAGTCGTTATTTTCTGCTCTGGCGTTGGCGCGATTGTTGTAAGCAGCCGGGTTTGTGGAGCCGATTTCGATCGCTCGGGTGTAGTCGGCAATGGCGCCAGCCGTGTCCTTCTTCAGCCGTCTGGCTTGAGCGCGGTTATAATAAGGGGCGTCATCTTTTGGATTGAGCTCGATCGCACGGTTGAAATCAGCTATGGCGCCGTCCAGGTCACCGTTCTTCGCCTTTTCAATCCCACGGTTAACGAGATCGCCGTCGGACGTATCCGACGCTGGGGGAGCAGGCGGTGATTTCGTCATCTGTTTCTCATCGGTTTCCCAGGTATAACTGACGCTCCCGTCGGCGTCGCGAACGAGTTTCGCGCCGACGGAGATGGCTCGAGCGGCGGGCTTCTCGCCGATTGGAATCACCGTGACGTAAAACGAAACTGGCTTGCCCTCAGTGCGACCTAACACGTCCATCTTTTCCAGATCTTCCCAGGCGTGCCTTCCGCTGACGGTCTTTTTCAGGAAACCCAGCTTCACCAACGCATCGTGCGGAAATTCAACTATGCCGTAATGGTTCGGCGTGGCTGTGTCCTTAAGAAACGCGCGGTAGCTGTCCTCGCCGATTTGTTCCGATCCTAAAATTTTGGGAGTAACCTCGATGCGAACGATCTTGTTTTTCCAATCGAACTTGTGCTGCTCAATGTCGTTAAACCCATACGCCTTATCGTCGACTGGCGGCCCGAGTGGCGGCGGCGCGATCTTTTCTTTAGCCGGCGCATAATCAAACGAGCAGTACGTGACCTCGTTACGCGCTTGCGAGAACATCGGCATCTCAGTGTGACCGATGTATTGAGCTTGTCCGTGGGAATCGACCACGATCCAATATTGCGGCAATTCTTTCGGGTTGATCTTCTTCTCAGGAACTTTCAGTCGAACGTGCAACCAAGTCTGTCCGTTGCGTTGCTCAGATCCCACTTTCTCAAATGGCGGTGGGTGTCGGTCGGCCATGATTGGGACGTGCGCCCAATTGTAGAGCAACCGGTCGTCCGGACTACCGGCGTGCCATGTCGCGCCATCGGAGCAAACCCAGGCCTTGTCCTTAATCACAATGCCACGCAAGGGCGTATCCGGCTTCATGCCGGGCTCCATCGTGAGATCAAAATCTTCGCCGGCAAGAAATCCGTGTAGCTTAATCGTTTTCTTGAACGTGACGGTGCCGTTTACCGACCACACATCGGTCTCCATGTTTTTCATTGCGGCTGCAAGCACCGCGTCCGCTTTCTCTTCACTTGATGTGGTGGACTTCTTTTTTGCTCCGGCCAGGGCAATTGACGTACTGGCGAATAAACAAAGTGCGACGAGCGCCAATTTCTGCGCGCTAGCAGCTACGACGATTTTCATATGATCACCGGAGAAGCGAGCCCCGATGATCCGGCTTCTCACGACGCGAGACTAAAAAATTCGAGCGTGCACTGTCAATCGCCGCTTTGCTAAGATCGTCCCATGAATCGCGCGCAACTGGCAGCAACGACCATGACGATCTTCCTTGGCGTTTCGGCTTACGGGGCAAATCCGTTTCTGGACGCGTCGAACGACCAGCCGGTCTCGGTCAAATTTCGCGGCATCGAATGGAACGACGACATCGGCGAGGGCGACATTCGCCTCACTGCACGAGTACTCACAACGCGCATGGCGAAAATGCCGTGGGGCGCGATTTTCAAAATTGAATTCACCGATTTAGAATCGCGGGCTGACAAAATCCGCCAAATTCGGCCGGACTACTTTATCGTGACTGACGACCGTATTGTCCAGCTCAACGAAGAAGACAATGAGGCCGCCGCTAAGAAGATTTCGGCCCTGGACAAATTGCCGGAATTCGAACCGAACGACATTTACGGCATCACCAGCGGCAGCTTCAAACACCAGGAGGGGGAGTGGAAAACGACAATCAAATTAAAAGGCGACCTTAGCATTTATGAATCGAGCCATCCCTCCGGTCACTTCAAAAAAGTTGTTTGGAAAAAAGGAGTCGGCTTGATTGAATACGCGAGCGGCTACGGCGCCCATGGCGATGGCTACCAATTGAAACGTGTAGCAAACCGGTAAGATTACCAATCCGGGACAGCTTTTAGACAGACGCTGATGCAGAACCTGCTTTACCTACCGGTACCGATGTCGTTTTTCGTCGCGTCGGCGATTACTACGTTCGTTGCGCTGGCAGGGCTTTACCTCGTGCGCCGAAGGTATTCGGCGGACGTCCTGAAGGAGAACCATGAGGTCGCGGCAATCATTTTCAACGCCTTTGGCTTGTTTTACGGGGTGATGGTGGCCTTCGTCGTATTTGTCACTTGGAGCGGATACTCCGACGCCACAAGGAGTCTGCAAATGGAAGCGAATGAGGTCGCCGACATTTTTCACAGCACCGAAGCATTTCCCGAACCTGCGCGCAGCGTGATTAAAAGGGAGTTGATGAATTACATCACTTCGGTCTATGACGACGAGTTGAAGAAGATGGACGGAGGCCAGGTGACTCTTCATGCCGACGGGCCGCTGCACCGTGTGATGGATGTGTTCTACGACACGGATGCTCAATCCTTTTCGAACAGGGAGCTATATGCTGAAACGCTCAGGAGATTAAACAATCTTGCGCAGGACCGCCGGCTCAGAATCTTTGCCGCCAACGACACCGTGCCGGAAGCCATCTGGCTCGTGTTACTTGTCGGCGGCCTATTCACGGTTTTGTACACGTTTTTCTTTGGAATGAAAAACATCAGGGCGCAATATGTCATTACTACGACGCTGACGGTGACGATCACGCTAATTTTATTCTTGATCTACGTGCTCGACCATCCCTTTACCGGAACGAGCAAGGTTAGCGCAGAACCGTTGAAAGAAGTGATCGGGGTAATGCAAAACGAATAAGCAGTCCCGCTGCTTCTTTGGTTGGGGTGATTAACCACGCGTTTTCTTCTAAGGGCGGTGCTATGGGTGTCGTTAGGTAACGCGACTGACAATATGAGTTCTACCTCTTCTTGCGCTTCCGTGTCGGTTTTCCCTTGCGCTTTGTCTTCGCCATTCTGCGCAGCTCCGCTTTACTCATCGATTTGTACATTCCTCTCGAAGCGCCTTTGAGCGAGGACACCTTACGCTTCCCGCGTTTGGCCGCGAGCGCAGCGCCGGCAGCCATTTGCTGCTTCTTCGATTTTGCAGGCATACAAAATTGATTCGCGCGCCGAGACTAAAACGGACTGGGACGGCGCACGGCGCGCAGACGCCACAAGAAGTAAGCCGGCACGCCTGTTAACACGATGAGAATTCCAATTCCTGACGTTTCCGGAGCGAACCATGCAAGATCAATGGTCAACAGTGCGGATAGCACGATCGAGATGATCGGCACAATTGGATAACCCCACGTGCGGTATGGCCTCTCAGTATTCGGCTTTTTGCGTCGTAAGAGAATCACAGCGACCACCATCAGAAGGTAAAAGACCAAGTCCGCCGAGACGATGTATTCAAGCAGTTGATTGTAAACGTTTCCGTAAGTCATTTGGTGTGTCGCGGTGTTGGTTGTAACCGTGCGCGGCAAAACCAGGAGGGCTGTCCAAATCCCCTGTGCCACGAGTGCTGCCGCGGGAACACGAAACCGATTTATGGTTGCAATTTTTCGGAAGAACAAGCCATCACGCGCCATGGCATAGTAAACGCGGGCTCCCGCGAGAATCAGCCCGTTGTCGCAACCGAAAGTGGAAATCATGATCGCTGCGGCCATGCACTTCGCTCCCGGCCGACCGAAGACGGCGTTCATCATTGCCACGGCTACGCGATTTTGCGGCGCGTGTTGGATTTCCGAAAACGGCAGCACTGCCAGGTAAGCCAGGTTGGCGAGCAAATAAAGTACGACCACCACCGCGCACCCTCCGACGAGCGCGCGCACCAGATTTTTTCCTGGATCCCGCACTTCACTGCCAATGAATGTCACGTTTGTCCATGCGGTCTGTGCGAAAAGCGGGCCGACCATGGACCTTCCAAAAAGCAGCGCGAGAGCGAATCCGCCACTGACAGCCAGGCCAGGCTGCGCCTCCTGCGGGTCCCAGCCGTTGGCCCACGAGTCCCACCATGCTGAGCTCAGTGCGGCAGAATTGGGTTTCCATCCTAACGACAAACCGATCACCACCACGGCGGCCAGCGCTGCTGTCTTCGCAAAAGTAAATGTGTTCTGGACAATTTTACCAACCTCGAGCCCGCGGGTGTTCGTCCACGTCAGAAGCGCGATCAACGCGATCGCGACCAGTTGTTCCGTTGATAAACTGATCGCGTAACCGCCTAACGAGATTGGTGCGGCCAGGTAATTATCCGGTGAAACTACTGTGACAAAAACGCCGAGAAACTTTGCGAACGCAATGGCGACGGCAGCGATGGTTCCTGTTTGGATCACAAGAAACAACGTCCAGCCATACAAGAACCCGATCGGAGAACCGAAGGCTTCGCGTAAAAAAACGTAAACGCCACCCGCGCGGGGCATCATCGTGGCGAGCTCTGAGCAACAGAGCGCGCCGGTAATCGTAAGCAAACCGGCTAGCGCCCATGCGAGCAACAGCCAGCCCGGCGCACCACTCAATCGGGACGACTCAGCTGACACAATGAAGATCCCAGACCCAATCATCGAGCCGATGACAATCATGGTCGCGTCGATCGGCCCGAGCGCGCGCACGAGACCGGTCGCGTCGCTTGGAGGCGCGCCGACTCCATTTTCGATCTTGTCGCTCACCGCGAACTCTTCGGCGCGCTGATTTTCACTCCTTCGCGTTCGAGTTGTGTGCGCAGTTCGCACGCAAATTCGACGGCCCCAGGTGTATCGCCGTGGACACAGATCGTTTCGCCACGCACCTCGACGTCCCGGCCTTCAATTGAGCGCACCTTGCCCTCGCGCAACATCCGCAATACACGCTCGGCCGCTTGCCTGGGGTCATGAAGCAATGCATCCGGTCGCGTGCGCGGAACCAGCCATCCGTCGTTCAAGTAATTACGATCGGCGAAAATCTCGCGTGCGATTTGCAAACCATGCGCTTCACCGGCGCAGGCAAGCTCGCTCTTGTCCGGCGCAAATAGAATCAATTTCGGATCGACCGATTCGATCGCGCGCGCGATTGCATCAGCAAGTTTAGCATCACGCACCGCCATGTTATATAGCGCGCCGTGCGGCTTGACGTGATTCGGTTGCACATCCAGTGCGGCGGCGATCGCTTGAAAAATTCCAAGTTGATAAGCCACCGCGTCGAACACTTCTTCGGCAGGTATCGTCAGCTCCTTGCGTCCGAAATTGTCGCGATCGAAAAAACTCGGATGCGCTCCGACAGCTACTCGCCGCTTCTTCGCGGCGGAAATGGCGGCGTGCATTGTATCGGAATCGCCAGCATGAAAACCGGTTGCGATATTCGCTGAGCTGATCAGTTGGAACAGCTCGGCATCGTAGCCTGAGCCTTCGCCCAGATCCGCGTTCAGATCGACAGAAAGGTTCATGATCTTTGGAGACTCAGGCCGATGCGAAAACGCTCCAAGTCACACTCACGTTCCAGTAACAGCCGATGGGCATCTTGTAGCGAAACTTCGAAAAAACGAACGCCATCACCGGCACGAAGCTGCGCCGCAACGCCAAGATCGACCGTAATCACGTGAGCTATTTTTGGATACCCGCCGATGGTTTGGCAATCTCCCAAAAGCAAAATCGGTTTGCCGCTTGGTGGAACCTGGATTGTGCCGGGCGCAACCGCTTCCGAAATAAGATCCGTTTCGTCCTCGCGTTTCAGTTCCGGACCCTCGAAGCGAACTCCCATGCGATCCGAATCAGGTGAAACTGTGAATTCGTGCTGTGTGAATCGTTGAATGGTTACATCGTTGAATCGGTTCCAATCTACGCCACGGATGAAACGCAAACTCGGGTGGCGGTTTGCCGGGCTTGCCCAATCGTGTGGTGCGGTCCACGAGAAAATATCCCCTGGAACCGGAGTCGGTGACCCCGGCCGCGCAACTAATCGAATGATATCGCCATCACGCA
>JBKOYE010000140.1:0-10285 GCA_046725275.1 Verrucomicrobiota bacterium | reverse complement strand
CCGCCACGATCGTCCGGATCGTTGACCAGTGCAGTTTCCTTTTGTGTAGCGCACGAGGTCAGAACGACCACGAACGCGCAGAGCAGAACGGGGACGACGATTGTTCGGAGCTTAAGGACTTGTGCCAGCATAAATCACACTATCTCCAGGTTGTACTTGGACGCCACGCGCCAAACTGTTGGTGATGATATCGCCGATGGCGGTCGCTGGTTCAACTGAAGAAATGCGAATTTTTCCAATCAACGTCCCGTCTCGCAGAACGAGCATTTCGGAGTTCGGCTCGACTCCGTTACGCGCGCCGAGATTCAAAACCACAAAATTGTAGGCCTGATTGTGCGCAAGCACGGTTCCGTGCACACCCGCGCGATGACTGCTGACGCGTTCCCGCTGTGCGCTCGCGGTCTCTCGCGTTTTTTTTGCTTCTGCCTTGCGTGATTCCCTTGGCGCAGCTGTGCGCTCCTGGGCGTCCTGGAGTTTTTCGGCCAGCAACTCCTTTTCTTTTTCTGCGCCATCGAGCTGACGCCGGAGATCATCTACTTGCGATTGCAAATCGGCGCGCTGTGCATTCTCGGCGGGCGCCGGCGGGCCGCCCGGAGCGGACTCACTCGTTCCCGCTGCGCGCTGTCGTAGCGCAATGATTTCCTGCTGGCTAGCGTCTAATTTGCCTTCGAGATCGGCTTTCTCTTTCTCAGATTGCGTGAGCGCGGCTTCGGCTTTTGCGGCTCGATCTTCTGAATTGGCGGTTTTGGAAGACCCACCAGTTGGCGCGTTCGGTTTCGCCGAGACCTGCCCGCGCGCGGACGGCTGCGGAGTCGAGGCATTCACGCGAAGCGCTTTCACTTTCTGGCCGTTCAAGAGAGCGAGAAGCGCCGCCAGCACGAGGAAAACGACGGCCAACCCGCTCACGCTTCTGGGTGTGACCGTGAAAAGCGCCGATTCCCTTTGCGCCATAAGGGTGCCTTTTAACAACGAATCCGGCGAAAATGCAATGATGATTTCAGGGGTCTGGCAAAGAACCGCTGTTTTACGTCAACAACTGTGAAGCTTTGGTGATTTGAATATGGCGGACGCGCAGGGCCGCCTTTCCTTCGGAAGGAGAGGGGGGTGAGGATTCTTTCACGCAATTGGGCGGAGCGCTGTACCAATCACCTTAGTCTTCTCCCTTTGCGAGGGAAGAGTGCGAGAAAGAGTGAACGCAGCGACGAAACAGTAAGCGTTCGTCAAATCAGATTGCGTTTCTGCGATTTTCAATCGATAGAGATTCCATGGGCCAGCAGCACCGGGTACGAGTCAAGCGCAAGCGACGACTAGCCTATTTGCGACGCAAACAGACAGCGCGACGAGCTGCTACGACACGCTCGGGTCCAGCCAAGCAGCCGGCACAAAAGGAGTCCAGTTCCGCGGAGTAATGTTGATTAGCAGCACGAGCGCCCAGATTTCTCACCATAGGGTCCGGGATCATCTCGACTTTGGAATCCCGCGATCGTTCATCTGATTAACCCCTCGCTTCAGCGAGGGATTCATTCAACGCAAACGCGGTGTAGATTGTACCGGTGCAGCCGCGCGCGCGTTATCTGATTGTTGATGGCCACAGTGTGATTTTTGCCTGGCCAGAGCTGCGCAAACTGCATATTCGCCGCTCATCACTGGCGCGAGAAGCGTTGATCAAGCTGGTGCGCGATTATCAGGATTGGACCGGTGTGCGCGTCGTAGTGGTTTTCGATGGCAAAGGAAAAAAGGTCGAGGCGACCTCTGACCCACGCGACGTGCAGATTTTCTATTCGCGCAGTGGGCAATCAGCCGATGCCATCATTGAACGATTAGCCAGTAAGTACGCCAAATGGTACGAGCTGGTGGTTGCCACGTCCGATTCGATGGTAGCGGAAACTGTGCACGCGTGCGGTGCGGAATCGATGTCGCCTGAGGCGTTGCGCGCGCTTCTTGCCGCTGCGCGGCGAATTTAGGCATTGGAAGGCAGTCATTCCGAGCGAAGTCGAAGCTGCAACGCAGCCGCCCGAGACGGCGAGGCCAGGCTTTCAATCCGGCGGCTTAATCTGAGAGCAGTTCCGTGGGGTCCTTCGACTTCGCTCCGCTCCGCTCAGGATGACGCAGGTGCGTGGTTACAGTCCCAATTTCTTTTCAATTTCTTTCACTCGCGCGAAGAGTTTTCCGAGCCGATGGATCCAGGCAATCTGTTGCTTCGCCTCCGGAAACGGCACTGCGGGAGAGCCGAACCACACGCCGCCGGGCAAATTTTTTGTGATACCGCTCTGTGCGGCGATCATGCTCCCATCCGCGATTTCAAGGTGACCGACGATGCCCACCTGTCCTCCCATCATGACACGTTCGCCCACGCGCGTGCTGCCGGAGATACCAGCCTGTGCCACGATCACGGAATTTTTTCCGATCACGACGTTGTGCGCGATCTGCACGAGATTATCGATCTTCACGCCTTGCTGGATCCATGTTCGGCCAAAACGCGCGCGATCGACAGTTGTGTTCGCGCCGATCTCGACGTCGTCGTCGATTTGGACAATCCCGAGCTGCTGAATTTTTTGGTGGCGGCCATCCACCATTTCGAAACCAAACCCGTCAGCTCCGATGACAGCGCCGCTGTGAATGATTACGCGTGAGCCAATCCGGCTTCGCTCGCGAATTGTCACGTGCGGATAAATGTGACACGCGGACCCGATGACCGTCTCGTGTCCGACGTAGCTCCCCGCGCCAATGACCGTGTCGTCGCCAATCTTTGCGCCCGGTTCAATGATCGCCAGCGGCTGAATCGAAACGCGCTGGCCGAGCTGAGCGCCCGGATCGACAACAGCGCTGGGATGAATACCGGGCGCGACGGTGATCGGCCTCGGCGCGAACTTGAGCACGACTTGCTCGAACGCCTTTGTGGGATTTGAAACGCGAACCTGCGCGGCATTGATCGGCTCGGCAAAATCCGGCGGAACAAAAATTGCCGACGCCCGGGTTTTGCGCAGCAGCGCGATGTATTTTCGGTTTGCAAAGAAACTGATTTCTCCCGGTGTAGCGTCTCCGAGCGATGCTGCGCCGGTGATTTGGAGCGATGGGTCGCCAATCAGCTCGCCACCGCACATCGTCGCTGCTTCTTCAAGCGTCAAGATCATGGGCGAGACGGTAAGGGTATCGGAACTTAGAAGCGATTCGTAAATGGTAGGGACGGACCGCCGGGCCATCCGTCCGCTGCGGCGCACCCGGCGGTCGCGCCCTACCGATCACTTTGGTCTGCGATCGCTCCGCCAGCTTGATCCCAGCGGGGCGGGCGTTTTTCGATAAACGCTTGCACGCCTTCGAGCGCGGCTTCGTCCATCATGTTGCACGCCATGGTTTGACTCGCTGCTTCGTATGCGGCTGCGATGCCGAGCTCGACCTGGCGGTAGAAAAATTCTTTTCCCATTGCGACTGCAACACGTGGTTTGCTGACGATTGCGGCGACGAGTTTCTCGAGCTCTGCGTCGAGTTGGTCCGGTTCTGCGACGCGGTTGATCAAGCCGCGCGCTTTTGCCTCCTGCGCGCTGATGAATTCTCCGGTCGCGAGCATCTCGAACGCGGCCTTGCGTGGGACGTTCCGAGAGAGCGCCACGCCGGGTGTGGAGCAGAAAAGACCGACGTTTACGCCGCTCACGGCGAATTTGGCCGTGCTCGACGCAACGGCGAGATCACACATCGCGACCAACTGACAACCTGCGGCAGTGGCGATTCCCTGGACTCGTGCAATCACCGGCACCGGTAGTCGCTGGATGCTTAGCATCATATCCGAGCATTGAGAAAATAGCCGTTCGTAATATTCCAGCGTTGGATCGGCGCGCATTTCTTTGAGGTTGTGCCCGGCGCAGAAAGCTTTTCCTTCGGCAGCAATCACGACCACACGGACGGACTCATCGTGTGAGATTGCGTCCAGCTCACGCTGCAATTCCGCGAGCATCGCTTCGGATAAAGCGTTGAAGGCATGCGGCCGGTTGAGTGTCAACGTGACCATGCCGCGCATGTCCTGGCTTCGCATCAGGACCGGCTCCGTGGCCATGGGAGCTTTCGAAGGCGGTGCCGCTGCGATTGTTGTTGGAGAAGCTTTCACAGGCTGTGAGGCTTAACGCTACTGCCGAAATTCCAAATCTGAAATTCGAAAAATTTAGTTTCCGTTTCGTGAGAGCAGCAACATCATCTGACAACTCACGCATACCTGACAAAATGCGCTCCCCTGCATGAAAATCGTCGCGATCGCTAACCAAAAAGGCGGCGTTGGCAAGACGACCACAGCCGTGAATCTCGGTGCTGCACTGGCGGAATTGGGCAACCGCATTTTGCTTATCGATCTCGACCCACAGGCTAACGCAACCAGCTCATTTGGTTTAGAGGGGGTTGAGCAGATCAGTCTTTATGAACCGCTGCTTGGCGAGGCTTCAATCACTGAAAAAATCTTGCCAACCCGGCGCGAAGGGCTGTTCATCGTGCCCGCCGATCTCGATATGGCCGGCGCGGAGGTGGAAATCGCGCGGATGCCAAATCATCTCACGCGCTTGGCGGAAACGCTCAAACCGCTGCACACCGATCAGACATTCGATTTCGTTTTCCTAGATTGTCCGCCGTCGCTTGGAATCCTGATGAGCAACGCGCTCGCCGCTGCGGACGAACTGTTGACTCCGATACAATGCGAATATTTCGCGCTCGAAGGCTTGGTGAAAATTGTGCGACTCATCGAGCAAGTGCTCGATTCAGGCGCGAACGAGCGTCTGCAGCTGGGCGGGATCGTTATGACGATGTTCGACGCGCGGACCAACCTCAGCCAGCAGGTAGTTGCCGACGTGCGAAAGCATTTTAGTGAACGCGTTTACCAGACTGTGATCCCGAGGAGCGTGCGTCTCAGCGAGGCGCCGAGCTTTGGGAAATCGATTCTCGAATACGCGCCAAGCGGACCCGCTGCGCAGGCGTATCGTGCGCTCGCGAAAGAATTTCTCAAGCGCCACGCTGCGCCAGCCACTCCTCCCGAGTTATCGCATACACCAGCGTCGGAAAACCTCGAAACGTAATTTCCTTTTCCACTTTCATTCCTTTTTTTCCGCAACACGGCGTGACGGGATATTCTCGGGATGAATCAGTGAAATTACGCGCAACAGTTTCCAATCACGAAAACCGTGATCACGCATGGCTCGCGCAGCTTCGGTCATGAGGCCGCGGTTCCAGTAATCGGGATGCAATCGATAGCCGATCTCGATGTCTTCGATGCCGTGCTCCGGGTGATAGAAGAAACCGCAGTAACCGATAATTGCATTCTCGCCGCGCGGGACGATGGCAAACTGCGATGGAATGCCGGCGTGGTCCCAGCCTGTGACCTTCTGGATGAAAGCGACGGTCTGTTTACGTTCGGTGAAAACGCCCAACGAGAACCGCATGAAATCGGGATTGGCGAACAACTGTGCCATGATATCCACGTCGTCCTCAGAAAAGGAGCGCAGACTCAAGCGTTCCGTTTCAAGCGCCGGCATTAGCAGTAATGAACACGAATCGGGCGCGACTTGCGATTCATTATCAGAACATGCAAACGGATGATGAGGAATTCGCGCGACCCGCGCGGCCGCCCGATAGCACGAACTGGTCGGCCGTGCGCGAGGCGGCAAAAGATTGCGAGGCGTGTCACCTTTACAAGCGCGCCACGCAGACCGTGTTTGGGGAAGGCCCCAAGAGCGCAATGATGATGCTGGTTGGCGAACAACCCGGCGATTACGAAGATGTCGCGGGCAAACCGTTCGTCGGTCCGGCTGGGAAAATCATGGATCGCGCGCTCGAGGAAGCTGGGATCGATCGGTCGCAGGTTTACGTCACGAACGCGGTGAAACACTTCAAATGGGAGCCCCGCGGGAAACGCCGAATTCATCAGAAGCCGAACTCGCGCGAAATCGCAGCGTGCCGGCCTTGGCTGGAAGCAGAGTTGCGAATCGTTAAACCAAACCTCGTTGTGGCAATGGGGGCGACGGCGGCGCAGGCAATCTTCGGCCCATCGTTCCGCGTCACGCGCGAGCGCGGCAAGGTGTTATCGTCTAAACTTGCGCCGAGAGTCCTCGCCACTGTCCATCCTTCGTCTCTGCTTCGGCAGCCCGATGAGGCTTCGCGCGAGCGCGAATACAAGCGCTTCGTTGCCGACCTTCGCTCCGCATTGCGGGCAGCTAGTGACGGAGACGATTAGGGAAATTATTCGACCGTCATTGCATCTCGCGTTCTGTATTCTGCTACGAAGGCTTTACGAAACTGGTCAAAACTACCCGTTTCTATTTCCGTGCACGCGCGGCTCATGAGGTTCAAATAAAAATGCAAATTGTGCAGTGTAATCAGGCGAAGCCCAAGAATTTCCTCAGCCTTGATGAGGTGCCGGATGTAGCCGCGTGAAAATTTCCCGCACGCAGGGCAGATGCAGTTTTCTTCTATCGGGCGCTTGTCCAGCGCGAACTCTGCATTCTTTAAATTGAGCGTGCCTGTCGCGGTGAACGCGGTTCCATTTCGGGCCAGGCGTGTTGGCAACACGCAATCGAACATGTCCATGCCGCGCGCGATCATCTCCAGCAATTGCGGCGGCGTGCCGAGTCCCATGGCGTAACGCGGTTTGTCCGTTGGCAAAAACGGCTGCACCGATTCTACCGACCGCATCATTTCCTCTTCCGGTTCGCCGACGCTCACGCCGCCGATCGCGTAACCGTCGAAATCAAGCTCCACGATGGCCTGCGCGCTTTGCTTACGCAGATCAGGAAACGTCGCGCCTTGGATGATACCGAATAGAAGTTGACATGCGAGACCGTCATCCCGAGCGGAGCGCAGCGAAGTCGAGGAATCCAGTGGCGAAGGGCTTGAGCTAGTTGCACGGGATCCTTCGACTTCGCTCAGGATGACCGCGTGTACTTGCTTGCACCTTTTTGCCCACTGCGACGTTAACGCTGCGCTTTGTGCCGCATAATCGTATTCGCAAGGATACGGAACGCACTCATCGAGCGCCATTGCGATATCGCTGTCGAGCACAGCTTGAATTTCCATGGCGATCTCCGGCGAGATGAATGCTCGCGCGCCGTCGATATGATTTTGGAATTCCACGCCGTCCTCGGTGATTTTGCGCAACTTCGCGAGCGAGAAAATCTGGTAACCGCCGCTATCGGTTAGAATCGGGCCGTCCCAACTCATGAAGTTGTGCAGGCCGCCAAAATGCTTGATCACATTAAGTCCGGGCCTAACGAACAAGTGATACGTGTTTCCGAGAATGATCTGGGCGTTCAGCTCCCGCAGTTCCTGTGGGGTGGCAGCCTTCACAGTGCCTTGTGTGCCGACCGGCATGAATGCGGGCGTATCGATCACGCCATGTGCGGTCGTTAATCGTCCGCATCGCGCTTTTGAGTGTTGGTCGCTCGCGAGGAGTTCAAAGTGATTCCGCATGTGAGTGAGAGATTCCTCGACTTCGCGCGGAATGACAATTCAACGCACAAAATATTCTTTGCAGATCACGATCTTACCTCTATATTTCGCGCTTACCGCATCAGGCGCGTGAGTTGAGTTTGTTGCGCGGCCTGAAGCGGGTTTTTTTGTCGCCCGGAGTAACGACCTTTGGCGGCGCTTTACGTTTAGGATTTGGAAAATGCCCACGATCAATCAGCTGATTCGGAAAGGACGCCGAAAGGTATCGGTGAAGTCAAAGTCACCGGCACTGGCGGGTTGTCCGCAGCGGCGCGGCGTGTGTGTGCAGGTGATGACGCGCACGCCGAAGAAGCCGAACTCTGCGCTGCGCAAAGTGGCCAAAGTCCGGTTGACGAACGGCCAGGAAGTGATTGCCTACATTCCTGGCGAGGGGCACAATTTACAGGAGCACTCGATCGTGCTCGTGCGCGGAGGACGAGTGAAGGATTTGCCTGGCGTGCGCTATCACATTGTGCGCGGAACGCTCGACTCGCTTGGTGTGGATGGGCGGCGTCGTGGTCGCTCCAAATACGGAGCGAAGCGGCCGAAGGGCGGGGCGGCTGGCGGAGGCGGCGCGCCGAAAGCAGCGCCGGCGGCGGCCAAATAAAAATAATTAAGGTTTGAAACAGACGATCGACAATGTCACGGCGGAGGAGAGTTCACAAAAAAGAGGAGCACGTCGATTCCCGATACGGGAGTCCGGCGGTCGCTCGTCTTATCACTACCGTGATGAAGCGGGGCAAGAAATCGCTCGCCGAACGGGTCGTGTACACCGCGATCGATAAATCGCGCGAAGGCTCTGATTCGGTCGATCCGCTGGAGATTGTAAACAAGGCAATCGAAAACGTTCGTCCGCGGCTTGAGGTGCGTTCCCGCCGGGTCGGCGGTGCAACCTATCAGGTGCCGATGGAAGTGGCGGCTGCGCGGCAAATCTCACTAGCCACGCGTTGGATCGTGAAATTTGCCGACGGCCGCAAGGGCCTGAAATTGGCCGACGCGCTGGCGCAAGAACTCAAAGACGCCGCAGCGGGCCAGGGCAACGCCATCAAAAAACGCGACGACACACATAAAATGGCGCAGGCGAACCGCGCGTTTGCGCATTTCAGGTGGTGACAATTATGGCGACGGCGACAATGGAACAGAAAGAGACCGCGGCGAAAAATCCAAACTCGCCGAATCGCAAGTTTCCGCTGGAACGAACGCGGAACATCGGTATCGCGGCGCATATCGACGCCGGCAAAACAACGATCACCGAGCGCGTTCTCTTTTACACTGGCATGATCCACAGGATGGGAGAGGTGCACGAGGGCACCACCGTGACCGATTGGATGGAGCAGGAGCGGGAACGCGGGATCACCATCACGTCAGCCGCGACGACCTGCACCTGGGCGCAACGCGAAGAAGAAGGCGTTTACAAGATTTTCGAAGGCATCAAGCAGCGCGTCAACATCATTGATACGCCCGGCCACGTGGATTTCACCGCCGAAGTGGAGCGGTCACTCCGCGTGCTCGATGGTGCGATCGCAGTTTTTGACGGTGTGGCCGGTGTACAGCCGCAATCAGAAACGGTTTGGCGTCAGGCCACCAAGTACAACGTGCCGCGCCTGGCGTTCATCAACAAAATGGACCGCGTCGGCGCAGATTTCGAAATGTCAGTCGACAGCATCCACAAGAAGCTCGACGCAAACGCGTGGCCGGTTTTGCTGCCGCTCGGCAGGGAAGATCAGCTGCGTGGACAGCTCGATGTCATTAATAAGAAGGCGATCATTTACTCTGAGAACGATCAGCTGGGGTCGACGTATGAAGTGACTGATGTGCCGAAAGAATACGTGGATGCGGTTGAGAAAGCCCACAACGAACTGGTTCACCAGGTTTCCCATATCGACGATGAAGTCGCGCACGCAGTGCTCGAAGAGCGCGAAGTCACACCAGAGTTGCTGAAGGCCGGAATTCGTCGCCAGACGATCGCGAATAAATTCGTGCCGGTGATCGGCGGTTCAGCTCTCAAGAACATCGGCATTCAATATTTGGTCGACGCGGTTGTCGATTACCTGCCAAGCCCGCTCGA
The DNA here is from genome assembly GCA_046725275.1 of Verrucomicrobiota bacterium. Taxonomy (GTDB): domain Bacteria; phylum Verrucomicrobiota; class Verrucomicrobiia; order Chthoniobacterales; family UBA10450; genus Udaeobacter. Next base: position 759 of record JBKOYE010000140.1, on the reverse strand, counting down.
CATTCCACCGGCTAAAGGCCAGAACCCCGACATGGGCGAGCCAATGGAGGCGGTGACCGACGATAACGGCCCATTTTGTTCTATCGCGTTCAAGCTGTGGAGCGATCCGTTTGTCGGGAAACTTGTTTTCTTCCGTGTTTACTCCGGCACGCTCAGCAAAGGCGACACTGTTTACAATCCGCGCACGAACAAACGTGAGCGGATTTCGCGTTTAATTCAGATTCAGGCAGACAAACGCGAAGACGTCGAGACGTGTTACTCGGGCGATATCGCGGCGATTGTTGGAATCAAAAACATTACGACTGGCGACACGCTTTGCGATGAGGACCACCCAATCCTTCTCGAACCGCCATCGTTCCCCGATCCAGTTATTTCAATGGCGATTGAGCCGAAGACGAAATTGGACCAGGAAAAAATGGCGACCGCCTTGCAACGGCTTGCGGAAGAAGACCCCACCTTCCGCGTCTACACACATGAAGACACCGGCCAGACGATCATCGCGGGAATGGGCGAGTTGCACTTGGAAATCATTCGTGACCGGATGTTCCGCGAGTTCAAAGTGGACGCGAATGCTGGCAAACCGCAGATCGCCTACCGAGAAACAATCACCAGCAACGCGCATGGCGTTGGCAAATTGATTAAGCAGTCAGGTGGTCGCGGCCAATATGGACACGTGGAAGTGGACGTGCGTCCCGCCGAGCGTGGCAAGGGTCTCACTGTCTCTTATACACATCTGACGCTGCCGACGATTCGAAGAGG
>JBKOYE010000162.1:0-5646 GCA_046725275.1 Verrucomicrobiota bacterium | reverse complement strand
CGCATCCGCCCATCGTTGCACAGCCATGGCGCGCACGACCACGCGGAGCACGTCGCCGGCACGCAAAAATGATTGTGGGCGCGTCACCCGCCGGGCGTGCCGTGTACACTCGTTAGATACGTTTCCAGCGATACTGGAGTTTGGCGCGGATGGAACGCACCAAACCCATCATCCGTCAGAGCTCGAATCTCGTGCCAGTGGTCTCAGCACAGAGACTCACAAGTAAGTTGCCGTTTGCGTCATAGACCTCGACGGTTGCAGTGCCCGAATTGCCGTTTCCTGTCGCATCCACGATTGTTTCCCCCGCGATGATCGTCCAGCCCGTGAAAACGTTCTGGGCATCAAACGTGAAGAATTTAAAGCGAAACGCATAGGTACTGTCAGTGGTACGGTGCCAAACACCTTCTCCAGGCGTCTTCAGAGCTTGCGGTGTCCCCGCGTTCGACTCCACGATTGTGCCTCCTGTCACGAATTCTATTAGTGACGGGAAGCTTCTGATCACGTGACCAGCGCAATCGGTTAGAGTTATCTGCATGTCCCAAGTTCCTTGAAGCCTTCCACCTCTTCCGTCCTCGGTCCCTCCCGTGGGCCCGCTTCCTGCAGCGGCCACCATGGCCAACGCAGAGGCGAGGAGTAAGGGAGCGACTATGTTTTTAAGTAGCTTTGTTCTCATCAGTGTTTTTTCCTTTTCTTGTTTTGGCCTTCGTTGATTTCCCTTTATTGAGTTGTCATTTCCGGCCGTTCACTGAGGTACTCCGTAAAATTTGGCCAGGCGTTACGCGGAAAGTTGGGAAGATTAGGAAACACGGATGTCGCGGATGGTACGAATGTAACGGATTGGCTGGCATTTGACACAGGCGGTCTAAAATCGACGCGCGATTCGGCGCGCTCACGAAGCCGAGCAAGGTTGGCGGCCCTCTACTCCTCGTCCTGAATCACATCTGCATGGGTGCTATCCATGTGATCCGTGGTCAGATTTTATTTCTGCTTTTCTTCGCAGAGTTTTTGGAAATGCGGATCGGCGCGCAAGGGGTCCCAGATTGGATCGAGCCTAAGAAGCGCCGGGGTAATGGGCGTCACGCCGTAAACCCAGCTTTTATAGGGCGTTTCTAACAACTGGGCGAGAGTTGAGATCGCACGGCTATTCTCGCCGAAGATCGTCTGAATTAACGCCAGGTTCTCTTCGAGGCTAGGTCCGTCCACCGCATCTTTAGCGCGGGGCAGAACCATGACTGCACGCTCCGCTGCTTTAAGCGCCGCGTCCTTCTGCCCCATCACAGCATAAGCTAGAGACAGGTTTGCAGTACGAATGGCACTCTGGAGGTTGTCCGGTTGATCTCTGTAGAGCTGCTCAAGTGTATTGCGCGCCCGTTCAGCGATAAGCTTTGCACCATCCGTGTCCCCAGCGAGGCGCTGCGTTAAAGCAAGCCACGCCTGAAAAGATGGCTTCTCAAACTGAGAATCATAGCCGACTTGAGCTAGTCGGGCCTGCAGCAATCGAACGGCCTCACCGTAATTTCGCTCAAGTCTCAACTGATCGTACTTGACTGAGGCGGTATTCTCATTGGAATGCTGCGCGCTTATTTGCGTTAGAAACATGGCGGCTTCTTTCAGGTTACCCTGGGCCTGATAAATGCCGGCCTTTCCCGCCAACACTTCCGGATCATTTGGCGTAATGTCCAGCGCTCGATCATAGCGCTTTAGCGCGTCTGGGAATTGTCGAAGCCTAGCGTAGGTCCATGCCGCGTTTATGAGTAACTCTATGTTGCGTGGATCCAGGGCTAGGGCTTGCTCGAAGTACGCAATGCTTTGATCCCAGTGTCCCTCGCGTCGGGCGATTAAGGCGAGCGCCCGTGGCACCTCGCTGCTGCCTGGTAGCTGCTTACTAATGCGACCGAAGGTGGTTTTGGCACGCTCGTAATCGCGCAGCACCAGGTATTGGTAATAACCCAACGCAAGCAGGGTTTCGGGTGAGTTCGGTTCCAGTTTCTGCGCATTCTCCAAAGCACCTTTCGCAGCGTCCCGGCGAGCGGTGGCAGTAGCTTCCACGCCCTCAAAATAGAGTCCCGCGTCCGCGCGAGAAAGGCGTGCCCAAGCGATTGCAAAATTCGGGTCAAGCTCAACCGCCCGCTCAAAAAAATTGATCGCCTTCCTTATGGAGTCGTTCGAGTAGACGCTGCGTGTATCACAAGCCAGACCGCGAAGATACGCGTCATAAGCCTCTGGATTGTCTGTTGGTTTAACTGCTAATGCCTGCTCCTCGCGCCCGCTGAGCTTCGCCTGCAACGACTCGGCGATTCGTTTGGCAATCTCGCTCTCCACTCCTAAGATGTCAGTCAACCTCCGGTCGTAGGTGTCCGCCCAGAGATGGGAATCGGTTTGAGCATTAACCAATTGCACATTGACTCGCACCTGATCGGCTGCTTTTTGCACGCTACCCTCAACAATGTTCGCTACACCAAGCTGCTTAGCGATCTCGCGGAGATTCCTCGGCTGGCTCTGATATTGCTGAGTAGAAGTGCGCGAAATGACTTTTAAGCCTGCGATGCTGGCCAAACGCGTGAGGATATCCTCTTGAATGCCGTTGGCAAAATACGCGTTATCGGGATCGCCGCTTAGGTTTTCAAACGGCAAAACAGCGACTCCGTTCGTTACCGGTTGCCGGATCAATTCACTTTTCCAAATGATCCAGCCAGCAGCTACCGCCAGTGTGATCAGGGATGCTGCTAGAAGCGCGCTTGTTGGATTGCGTTGCAGCCATTTCTTCCCGCGGGTAACAACCCCGATGCGTCTGGCTTGAATTGGTTCGTGCTTTAGCCAGCGTTCCAAATCTTCAGCTAGCACGAGAGCTGAAGAGTACCGACGCTTTGGGTCTTTCTCCAGACACTTCAGACAAATTGTTGAGAGGTCGCGATCTATTTTCGGATTTAAGATTCGCGGATCTCGCGGCTCTGTATCACAAACTAAGCGGATTGTTTCGTAGGTTGCTCCACCGGCAAAGGGCGGTTGACCTGTCAGCAGTTGGTAAAAGACTGCACCAAGTCCATAGATATCTGTGGCACTGCTGACAGCAGCGTTGTTTCCTACGGCTTGTTCAGGCGCCATGTAACTAGGCGTGCCTATCACATCAAGCGTTTGCGTGACGCTGCTTTCCGTCTCCACCAGTCGCGCCAACCCGAAGTCGGTAAGATGCGGTTCGCCTTTTGCATCCAGTAGAATGTTTCCCGGTTTGATGTCCCGATGCAAAATTCCGTGTTCATGCGCGTAATGAACCGTGCGAGCTAACTTGGCGATTAATTCCGCCGCGCGCCTAATCGGTAGCGCTTCGCGTTCGCCACGGGACGAATCCGCCGTGGCGGACCTGGCTACTTCGTCGAGTTGGCCGCCTTCGATGAATTTCATGCTGAAGTAGCACGAGCCGTCGCGCTCACTGACTTCGTGTATCGGAACGATACCGGGATGCTCCAAATGGGCGGCAGCCTCTGCTTCAAGGCGAAAACGCTTTAGGTGCGCTTTGCTCGCCCACTGACCGAGGCTAATTACTTTTAATGCAACGATGCGATTGAGACTCTTTTGCCGGGCGCGAAACACCACGCCCTGACCGCCGCGGCCAATTTCTTCCAGCAATTCATAATCGCCTAGTTCTCCGAGAAGCTCGGCGGCGCGAGCTGTTTTTTTTTCATGGCCAGCAGCTGCGGCATCGGTTTCACCACTTGCGGGCGCGGCCACACTGCCGGGGTCGCCGCCCCCGGCTACAGGTGCGCCCGCTAAATCGCTAACGGCGCTTTTCAGCACGCACCTGACGCAAAGCGCTTCCGGCGCATCGGAAAAGATTTTGGCGCCGCACTTCCGGCAAATTCTGATTACCCTGATCATTGTCGAGTCGCGCGCGCGCGCTCCCTGTTGTACTCCGTAAAATTCTGGCATACGTTACGCCTCGAGCACGGCGATGAGATGGCGTAGCTCGTCTTCGATATCGCCGGGTGTCGCCACCGTATGGGCAATCTCCTCGCGTAGTAACGATTGATAGCGTTGCCGAAATCTGTAGAACGCTTGCCGGACGGCATTCTCGGTCATTCCCAACCGAGCGGCGATCTCCGCTTGTGACGGCGCACCCGGTTCATCCGGCAGCAATTGTTTTAATGAATCGAACAAGGCGGCGTTATCTGCCGCGCGGTATTCGTCCTTTAATCGGCTGAGCACACGCTCCAGTACCGTCAGAGCCCACCGGCGCTCGTAAATCATTTCGGCAGTCACTGGATCCGCCGGTTCCATTTCGATCCGCTCGTCAGCGCGCAGTTCCTCCAACGCGATGGGCCGCTGTCCTTTCCCGCGCTTGATCGCCATGGCGCGACGCTGCTCGTCGGCGAGAAAATATTTTAGCGCGCCGAGCAGATAAGAACGCAGTCGCCCTTTTTCTTTGCGGACGGCATCGAGACTTCTGCGCTCCAATAATTGCGCGAAAAATCCCTGCGTAATGTCTTCCGCCTCTTCCGGCAGACGACCTTGTCGCCGCAGGAACGCAAAAATCGGTCGCCAGTATGTGCGGCAAAGTTTTTCCAGCGCCTCTTGTGCCGCGGGCGATTCGCCCTGCGCCTCCAGCACTACGCTCCAGTGCGTGGTTGTAAACGCGGCGCCGCCAAATTGCCCGCTCGCACCGCTTGCGGTTGTTGAAGTCACCTCATCCGGTGCGGCGTTCACATTACGATCCGATCAAAAAATCGCGCTAAAAGCAAGCCTGGTTGCAGTGACGGCTGCTACCTTCGCCGAGGCTACGGCGAGCCAAGGAGGGATGCCGGCACTCCTTGATGTCTTGTCATCGCGGAAGACCTGCGTGAAAATCAACAATCCATGGCTCTGCGACTGCCGAAACAGAATTATCAAGACATCGAGCGCATCATCGAGTTCGATTTTGTACGCGCGACCGAAGCCGCAGCGCTGAACTCCTTGCGCTGGCTCGGGCGGGGCGACAAGGAAGCAGCGGACGCGGCAGCCAGCGACGCGATCCGCGGCATGTTCGATCTCATGAACATCTGCGGCGAAGTGGTAATCGGCGAGGGAATCAAGGATGAAGCGCCGGGTATCTTTAAAGGCGAACAGCTTGGCACGTGGTATCCCGGTTCGCCGGAGTTTCATATCGCCATCGATCCGATTGACGGCACGACGAATATTTCCAAGGGCGCGCCAAACTCGATCAGTTGCATCGCCGCCGCGAGTCCCGAGGAAGGCGTGAAAGTGGCACTGCGCGACATCCCTTCGTTTTATATGTCGAAGCTGGCTTACGGCCCGCGCGTGATCGAATACATGAAAAAACGCGGCGATTCGCTTGATCTCGACATGCCGATTGCCGAGACGCTGGCGATTGTCGCGCGCGCGGTGGACAAACGCGTGCAGGACGTGGCCGTGATGATGCTGGATCGGCCGCGCCATAAGGAAATTGTGGAACAGATTCGCGCGGCAGGCGCGTCCTTGCGGATGATCGGCGACGGCGACATCGCCGCAGCTATCGCGCCGTCGTTACCGGAACCGGACGTCGATCTTTACATGGGCATCGGTGGTTCGCCCGAAGCGGTGCTGGCGGCGACGGCGATCAAATGCCTCGGCGGCGATATGCAATGCAGAATGTGGCCGCGCGACGAGAAGGAG
>JBKOYE010000164.1:0-6928 GCA_046725275.1 Verrucomicrobiota bacterium | reverse complement strand
TTGATCGTCGAGTTCGCGAAGGCTGAATTGGAGAATGGTCGCGATCTGATCGATGCGGCACTCGAAGGCGCACGTTTGCGGTTGCGTCCAATTCTAATGACTTCGTTTGCATTCATCTTCGGATCAGCGCCGTTGTGGATTGCCTCTGGCGCAGGCGCATCGGCTCGTCGCATTCTCGGCACAGTTGTAATCGTGGGAATGTTAGCAGCCACGTTGATCGCGATCTTCATAATTCCTGTGACGTTCTACCTAGTTGAGAAAGTTACTATGAGGTTCAGTAAGAAACAGGCTGTCAACCTCACTACACCTGAGCCGCGGCCGGCGACGGGAGACTAAAACGGTGATTGAAGTAGTCACAAAAGTATCGTCTGCGATCGTCGCTGTTAGCTTGTTGGCGGGTACTGCAGCTGGCCAGAAGAAGAATGAGCGTCCGCCGGTCAGCGTACCAAATGAGTTTCGTGGAGCAGAAATCTCTGTGCCAACGGATCAGACCTCGATTGGCGATTTGAAATGGTTTGAGATCTTCAAGGACGACGAACTGCAGAAGATGGTGCGCACCGCGATGGTGCAAAACTATGATCTGCACCTCGCTGTCGCCAGAATCAATGCCGCACGCGCAAATCTGGGTCTTGCGCGATCAGATCAGTTCCCTCAGTTTTCTGCCGGTGCAGATCTCACCACCAGCCGCTCATCAGTGAATGGGCCCTCAGGCGCCTTCGGACAAGGTGGACGTAGTCGCAGTTTTGGTAGCGTCTTTTTGAGTCTGCTCACATTTGAGTTAGACATTTGGGGAAGGTTGCGTCAACAAACCAAAGCTGCGCGGGCTGAGCTTCGTGCTTCAGAGGAAGATCGCAAGACGGTTCAAACAATCGTCGTCGGAGATGTCGCAACCGGATACTTCAGCTTGCTCGAGCTGGATAGTGAGTTGGGTATAGCAAAACAAACCTTAGCAACACGGCAAGAATCGTTGCGACTTATCTCGTTACGTCAGCAAGGTGGATTGGCGACGGCTTTGGATGTTCGCCAGGCGGAAGAGTTGGTTTACCAGGCATCGCAGACAATTCCCGATACAGAACGCCAGATTGTGCAGACAGAAAATCAACTAAGTTTTATCCTCGGTAACAATCCTGGATCCATCACACGCGGTCGGCCGCTGGATAAGCAACAAACACTTCCAACTGTTCCGGCTGGTCTTCCCTCCTCTTTGCTCGAACGGAGACCAGACATTCGCGCTGCCGAGCAGAACCTGGTTGCTCAACGCGCGCTAGTCTCAGCCGCGAAGAGAGCTTTTTTCCCGGCCATCAGTTTGACGGGACTATTTGGTTTTGAAAGCAATCAACTGTCGAACCTCTTTACGGGACCGAGCAAGGCCTGGTCCTTCGTACCACAGATCTCTCAGCCAATCTTTACAGGCGGCCGGCTCAAGTCAGAGGTGAAATTCGCAAGAGCACAACAGGAGTTCGCACTCGTTCAGTATCAACAAACGATTCAAAATGCATTTAAAGAAGTATCAGATGCTCTCGTTCAATATCAGAAAGTTCGAGAGATTCGCGCTCAACAAGAGTTGCTCGTGGCAACCTTGCGTGATAGATCCCGCCTGGCACATCTCCGATACCAAGGCGGCGTTGACACGCTTTTGAATGCGCTCGACTCGGATCGTGAGTTATTCAACGCTGAGCTTACCTTAACTCAGACCAAACGCAACGAACTGTTGTCGCTGGTACAGCTCTACAAGGCTTTGGGCGGTGGATGGCAACAATGAACTTCGTTGCCCGAAAAGCCACGTTTGTCCACTCTCGCGCCTCACAAGCGGATTCAAATCGGCCCAACGACGTTCACGGGACTCTATTATCCAGCTCTTCACCATCACCGCTATGGTGCGTTGACGCTTTATTCTCGAGGAAGAAATCGCTACGTCGCGTGTAACTTTCCGGTCCAATCGCTTCACTATTTTGATGGGAGTTTTCATTAGTTTGAAGCAGGTGGACCTCTTCTATCCGCTGAAGAGGCCCCCACTTCGAGCACAACCATCCCGCAATAGCGTGCTCACTTAAAAATCTCTGTTCAGGCTGGTAGCAATGCTTCTACCGGCCAGCGTAACCGCACCAATCTTAGGGCTAACGCCGCTCACGCTTTAGAATGAGCTTTCACCCTGTAGCTTGCCAAAAGCGCTCGTTCCCGAACGTCCCGAGGAATTCTTCCTCATCATCTTGCGGCATAGGTCGGAATATTCCGAGCTTCTTCATTTTCGTGATCAGAGTAGTGCGCTTCAGTCCCAACCGCATTGCCGCTCCCCGCGGTCCCCCGATCACCCAACGGGTCTTGTGCAGTGCCGTCAGGATCACCTTTCGCTGTGAATCGTCGAACGAGCTTCCAGTTTGCGATAGTTGTAAAGGATTGTTCTCCAATTTAGGCAACGGATTCGGGAGCACTCCGTTGTCTGCTCGAATCACAGCGCGCTCGATCAGGTTCTGAAGCTCGCGCACGTTTCCGGGCCAAGAATAGGCTTCCAGGGCAGCCAGCGTTTTATCGGATATGGAATAAATTTGCTTACCCATACGTTGGGAAAATATTTGCACAAAATGAGATACCAATAACGGAATGTCCTGCCGGCGCTCTCGCAGCGGTGGCAGTACAATGGGAAACACGTTGAGCCTGTAATAGAGATCACTGCGGAATTCTTTACTCGTCACCATCTCCGCCAGGTCGCGGTGGGTTGCCGCTAGCACACGGACGTTGATGTGATGTGTCCGGCCGCTGCCTAAACGCTCAAACTCGTGTTCCTGTAAGACGCGAAGTAGTTTGGGCTGCAAAGCCAGTGGCAAATCTCCGATTTCATCCAGAAACAAGGTGCCGGTATCAGCCAATTCAAAGCGGCCGATTTTCTGCGCGATGGCTCCCGTAAAAGCCCCCTTCTCGTGTCCGAATAACTCGCTTTCTAACAACTCGAAGGGAATGGCGGAGCAATTTAATTTAACAAAAGGTCGTTCGCAACGTGCGCTAAGATCATGAATGGCACGCGCAATCAGTTCCTTTCCAGTACCCGTTTCTCCCAGAATCAGCACAGTGGAATCTGTCGGCGCTACGCGTTCCACTTCCGAAAGTGCAAGGTTGAGAGCAGAGCTATTACCGATGATTTGCGGGAATCTACCTTCAATAGAGTCTTGAAGACGCGTCGGAACTTTGTTTAGATTTTGCATGGCCCACTCCTTAATTGCTCTTCGTAAAGTGCATAGTCACACGTTCGTCTCGTCTGTTCTAAGGCTGAACGAATGCTTTTTAGCAACCGCTCGTCACTAAAAGGCTTGTCCAGTAGCGCGACAACACCAGGCCCCATTGCTTGGCGATATCACCGAAATCAGATTGCCATTCATTGTTCATGTAACCGTCGGGACTTACTGTGGACCAAGCCTCCCCTTGAGAATCACTGCATCTTCTTTCAACTCGGACCTGGTTAGTCATTTGTCTGCGTCGCAAATGCATCTTTCTAACGAGCCTTTTTCTTCTACTCACCATTTCAGTCACCTCCTAAAACACGTTGTCTCTGGTCTGACCGCAACTTACTCAGGCAGCCGCCACGGCTTGTTGACTTCGTACCGCAGCCCCAAGCAGGGCATTAAATTCTTCCGCAAACTCATCAGCTGCATGCGAATCACCGATCAGAGTTCCACCAAGGCGTTTCGAGAACACAAGGTTGCAACCGCTATCGTCCAAATCGACGAAAACAGAATCACCGAATTCCACCTGTCCGGTGGCGACAAGGTTCGAGATGGGAAGGACAAGCGATCGCTCGATTGAACGCTTCAAGTGGCGCGCTCCATATCTGTAGTCGACTCCTTCATTTAACAACATCTCCTTAGCAACACCGGAGCAGTGAAAGACAAACTTCGTGCTTGCCGAGCGCATGATCCGATCTTGTAAGGCGCTGAGTTCCAACTCGAGGATCTGACGCAAATGGTGCTCGTTGAGTGAGTGAAAGACCACTACTCTATCGATACGGTTCATGAACTCGGGAGGGAAATTACGGCTGGCAGCTTGAACGGCGGTTTGATGTATCTTCTCGTCAATGTTGCTCTCGACTTTGTTTAAGCGTCGCGCCGGCGTGAAGCCCATGCCACCGTCCACCAACCCTGACATTTCCCGTGCGCCGAGATTAGAGGTCATGACGATGATGGCCCGCGAAAAATCGACGCGACGATTGTCACCCAACGTTAAAGTTGCTTTATCGAGAATGCCCAATAAGAGCTGCCACAATGAATCCGAGGCCTTCTCGATCTCGTCGAAGAGGACTAGAGAAAGTGGAGTTTCCTCGGTTTGAAACCGGTCGATGTTCTCCTGGGACAACAGCGGCGACGTTTCGCGATGGCCTATATATCCCGGCGGCGATCCGATCAGCTTGGCAATCTCGTGGGAGTGCTGAAATTCTGCACAGTCAATTTTGACAACCGCGTTCGGGTTGCCAAAGAGTACTTCGGCAGCGGCTTCTACGACACGTGTTTTGCCGGAACCGGTAGGACCAAGAAAGAGCAACGTACCAATCGGACGACTCGCCTGGTTCATCCCAGCGAGGAACAGCTGGTAGAGGTTGCTCATACCGCAGACCGCTTTCTCCTGGCCGATGATCCGGGCCTCCAGCTTCTCATTGAACTGCTGGGCGCGCTCACACTTGAGTCGGGGGTTGAGGAAGAAAGTGTTTTGTGACAGGACTTGTTCTGTTCGCATTTCCGCAACCATCACGCTTCTCCTTTGTAAAAACTATCAAACATAACCCACTCTGAATCCTCCAATGGACTCAAAGTACTCTTATGAGAAGAAGGAATCTATTGGGCCTTGGTGGATTTGTGGTAACAGAAGAGTGACTCTAGATGATGCTTTCGTTTACACGTTCGGTTCCACTCTTTGGTTGGTGGAAACTTCGTTGCGTGAGGGCGGAACGAGTGATCTAAACAACTACTTTGGTGTATTAAAAGCGGCAGAACGGTGAGAAGGCGCTACTTTGGTTTATCCCGCGTTTGACAGGCCTTTGAGTTTTTCAATCATCCTTACCAGGTCGGCGACGGATTCTGCGTGCATTTTTTCCATCGCCCTACTGCGATGAACCTTGATTGTATTCTCTGCAGTTCCAAGTTGATCAGCAATCTGTTTGTTTAACTTGCCGGCGGCTACCATTGAGATCACCTCGCGCTCGCGAGAGGTCAACGAGTCGAAGCGCTGTTGCAACCCGGTTATTTCTTTCTCCAGTTCGCGCCTCGTGCGATCTCGCTCCAGCGCGATATGAATAGCATCCAGTAGATCCTGGTCGCGAAATGGTTTAGTGAGGAATTCTATTGCCCCTGCTTTCATAGCGCGAACACTCATCGGGATGTCGCCGTGACCCGTAATAAAGACTATCGGCACCTGGCAATTTCTTGCTGCGAGCTCATTCTGTAGATCGAGTCCACTTAATCCACGCAGTCTGACGTCCAGCACAAGGCAATTGGGGGCATCTGGGGATAGTCTTTGCAAAGCGGTTTCGGCTGAGTCAAAAGTCTCGACGTGCAACCCCACGGTCGTGATAAGAAACTTCAGTGAAGAACGTACTGAAGGATCGTCATCGACCACGAAAACTACTGGAGCTGTAGTCATGATGGACTCTCAGTGGCTACTGACAACGTGAACTTGAACGCAGCGCCGCGTGGAACGTTAGGCTCCGTCCAGAGGCGTCCGCCATGACCTTCAATAATAGAGCGGCTGATCGGCAAACCCATTCCCATACCATTCGGTTTCGTCGTAAAGAAGGGCGTGAAAACGCGATCCGCTTCCAATCCAAAGCCAGTCCCCGAGTCGCGCACCGCGACCAGGATGTCGCCAGACTTGTCCATCTCGGATTCCAACCGAAGTAACCGCGGTTGCTCTTCCGCTGTCATGGCTTCAATGCCATTCATGATCAAGTTCAGTAAGACTTGTTGCAGCTGAACGCGATCAGCCCAAACGAGCGGTAAAGTTTTTGTCAGTTGGTACTCGACTAAGATTCGATTCTTCTCAAGCTCATGCCCAGCTAGAGCCAGCACCTCCTGAATCACCTCATTTATATCTAGTCTATTCTTTTCCGCTGTCGTCTTCTTGATGAATGCGCGAATCCGAGCGATCACCGCACTCGCTCGAACGCCATCCGCAACAATTTCTTCGAGGGCTCGCTGAAGAACCTCAGGATCGAGATTACGATTGGCAAGCAGTCTCAGGCAGGCACTGCCGTTATTGGTGATAGCCGTTAAAGGCTGATTCACTTCATGAGCGATGGATGCTGTCAATTCTCCCATAGTTGTCAGCCTGGAAACCCGAGCAAGCTCCACTTGAGTTGTGTATAGGCTTTGTTGGGCCTCTTGAAGCATTTCATGCGCGCGCTTTTGCTCGGTCAAATCGAGCACGAAAGCGACACCTTCGCTCCCGTGCGCTTCAAAGAGTGCGCCTCCGAGCAGTACGGGCACTCGGCTGCCATCTTTCCGGAAGTATTCCTTCTCGAAGGGTTGAACGACGCCGGTCGCCTTTAAATCTGCTAATGCCCGTTCGTCGCGGTCGCGCCATTCGGCTGGGGTCAGATCCGTCCATCGCACTCGACCACAGGCGATATCTTCACGGGTGTATTGCACCATGTGGAGAAAGGCTTCGTTGGCCTCGGTGACCGCACCCTCGAGATTCCACATAACAATCCCCACAACGTTGGCAGCGACCAGGCGACGGACCTTGGCTTCCAACCCACTTGCCAGTTCACGGATCTCTGCTTCCGCCTTTTCGCGCTCGGCCACTTGGATTTTGAGGTCTTCTATGTGGACCAGTGCTTGATATGCCGAGGAGGCAAATTTCCCTAGAGACGCCATGACCCGGTCATCTTCCACGTCGAACTTGCGGCGATCGCTGTGCATGATTGCCCATATCGTCCCGACTGCTT
>JBKOYE010000160.1:0-10084 GCA_046725275.1 Verrucomicrobiota bacterium | reverse complement strand
AGCCGAGCAACTGCGCCATGAAGGGATTAGCATCAGTGATTTGGCGTGTGTCGGGATCGAGAATCAGTATTCCATCCTTGGCGGCTTCAAAGAGACGGCGGTAACGAATCTCTGAAACTTTCAATGCATATGCCGCCTGCCTGCGTTCGGTATTGTCCCGAAATACAACGACCACTCCCGTTATCTTGTCGCCCCCTCGAATTGGTGACGAGCTATAGACAACGTCGAAGAACGTTCCATCCTTGCGGATGAAAACATCCTCGTGGTTGATTAAAGGTCTTCCTTCTCGCAGGACTTCCAGACCGGAGCAATCTTCGGCTGGATATGGTGTGCCGTCGGGATGCTTGTAATGCGTTACGTCATGCATTTTTCTCCCACGCAATTCGTCGAATGTCCAGCCGAAGAGTTTTTCCGCGGTGGGATTCATGCCAGTCACCAACCCTTGGTCGTTCACAGTATAAAGCCCCTCGCCCATGTTCGAAGTGACCGCTTCGTGAGACTCCAGAGCGCGTCGCAATGCATCCTGGGCCTGCCGACGTTCGGTGATGTCCTCGATGGCGAGGAGAATCAAATCCGATTGGTGGCCTGGCTCGCGGACGCGGCGAGCATTAAGCCGCATCAATTTGTGCCCGATGGTTTCGAAGTCGAATTCCACTTCGTAATCGTGGATAGGGTGATCGTTGCTCAGGACTTCTTTCAGTAACTCCCGTAATCGGGGAATGTCCCATTGCCGATTGCCCAAGTCATAGATAAATTCGTTCTCGGTCCCCCCGGCGAGACGACGAAGGTCTCGTAGAAACTCCGGTTCGCCCTCCTGACCCGGAGGTTCTTGTCGAGAACAAGGAATGGCTCACGTAAAGTAGCAATGATGTTCTCGCAGTAGTCGAGGGCATCCTGCACTGAACGCTCTTGCCGTCTGCGTTCGCTCACGTCGCGGAACACCAGCACCACTCCGGCGACTTCATCGTTTGCGTAGCGAATCGGCGCGGCGCTGTCGTCAATGGGGCGTTCCGTGCCGTCTTTGGCTATAAGCAACGTATGATTCGCCAGACCGACGACTAGGCCTTCGCGCAAGGCACGGGTCGCGGGGTTCTCGACCGTCCGGCGAGTTTCTTCGTTCACGATCCTGAAAACGCTTTCGAGGGGAACGCCCGCCGCCTCTTTCTGTGACCAGCCGGTCAATGACTCAGCCACAGGGTTCAGAAAAGTGACGCGGCCTTCGGTATCGGTGGTGATAACTGCATCGCCAATGCTAGAGAGCGTGACACGCAGCCACTCTCGTTGCTCCTGCGATCGTTCCGGCGCCTGCTTTGACTCTGACGTTCCTCTGTCAGTGTCCATTGTGATACCGCTTTCTCCAGGAAGGGCCAATCCGAGGGTTATATGAAACGAATCTAGCGCGAGCGCGAGACTCGCGGCGGTGAGTGGCAAGAAATATTATACACCGGCTTAACCACGGCCTCGAAGGCCCAACCGTGGCAGGTGTGGTTCTTCGCGGTCGATCGTTGAAGCGTTCAGCGAGGCGAACGTCACTTGGCTCACCAGGAAGAATAAGCGGTTCGGCTTATCTGCACTGCAGATCGAACAAGATATTTGCCTTCTCTCCTCCAAGCGTGAGTTCATTACTATAAACAATCACCTGCGAGATTTTGCGAAGAAGGGGTTTTAAGGCCAACCTTGACGCCCTGCCTGAACGTGAACATCGGGTTGTTTAAAGTTTCAGTGACGCCTGCATGTCAGCCCCGATCCCTAACCCTATATTTTACTAGACCTCTCTCTTTCCATGCTCGCCGCCGTCCAGACGCCGGTAATTCTCATATCGCAGAATCGTCAAAGTGTAAAAGACAGACTGGATGCATTGTCACCATTAGGAAGTGAATTTTAAGGCGGAGCTTGAGCCCCTCAGCCCGCATGAAAAAGATGGACGAGTTGCGCAAGCTGAAATGGGCGAATTGATTAACTATGCAGCAAGAGCAGATTCGATTGTTGACGCAGTTGATGAAGGACCGAAATTAGCTAAATGCGTTGTGAAAAATTCTTTACGCTCTGCAGCCGAATACGGAGGATTTATTCTTCCGTTTCATCCTTTTCATCCTGGGCGTTTCCCTCATTGCCTCCTTGACTATCTCTAATAAAAAGCGGAGTTGAGGGTTCCTTAAAAAGGATTTCAGAGACCGGCTCTCTGTTCTCACCTTCGTCTTTCAGTTCCTGGCCCAATTCAATACCGGCTTGCCAGTTCTTCCTGTCCTCTGTGGAATTCAGCCCGGCTTCCACCCCTTCTTTGAACTCCGCAGAACTCGTGTCCACGTGTTGTTTTATGTCTTCGCCCATCCCTGGCTCCTTTAAATTGAAGATTATGCCTGATGAGAAGCCGCTTGACGTTCTCGCCCTTACAAGCTACAACCAACAACCTTCTCGCCGGTCTACCCAAGAAGAGAATATCAGCGTCTCCTCTGCAGCTTGGAGATCCTTTTGCTTTTCGAGAAGGTCCTCTACGAAGCAGGAGACTTCATCCTCTACGTCCTTCTCGCTTTTTGTGCAACTAGAGTTCAGGGCGCAGTCTTCGCATGTGCCAACTCTGGCTCGCCAACCAATTCCTCGAAAAGCGTCCGGTAGTGGATCATTGCCTGGCGCAGATCTTCTGTGTTGGCTTGCCCCTTTGTTTGACGGAGCGCAATTTCGTGTGCCGTCCGGTAATTCTGAAGAACCAACGGATGGTCCACGGAGATGTCTGCCGCACGCTGGTCAAAGTCACTAACCGGATAACCACGTGTGGACATCACGTCGCCTAGTAGCTGGTCGGCCTCCGTGACCGCACCTCCGGGGCCGTCAACGAACCGTGCCTCTACCCTGCGCCACGACTCTACGAAGCGCGCTCGGTCACCTGGAGCGAGCGGTCGGATGTTGAGACTCTCCACTCGTTCTGTGCGCTCTTTCAGTCCGGCTTCCGCATGCCGCCGGCTGCCGTCTTTCTTCAAAGCGCGGTCGTATTCAGAGCCCCCAAACTGAGCGCGCAATCTTTCAGATCGACGCTTTCTGAGAAAAAGCCACGCAGCGATGCCTGCAAC
Organism: Verrucomicrobiota bacterium; assembly: GCA_046725275.1. Taxonomy (GTDB): domain Bacteria; phylum Verrucomicrobiota; class Verrucomicrobiia; order Chthoniobacterales; family UBA10450; genus Udaeobacter. Next base: position 7,016 of record JBKOYE010000160.1, on the reverse strand, counting down.
CACAATCACGACAAGACCAATGATTAAGCCTATGATTAAGGCTAATTCTGTGGTGCTCAATGTTGTTATGTTCATTGCCTACCTCCAGTTTTGTGCCACTTCCTGACTTACCGCTCTGAGAGCCGGAGGCTTCCTACTGAAAATTGCTCCTCAGTCTTTCGCCTTCTCTTGATACGCTCCTCTTGGTTTGGTCGAAGCTACACTGAAATTCCCTTGGGCGTCTGAGAGGCTGCGACGCGCGAACCTCCTACGCTCTGCGAAAGCAGGTCTTAATCTCGCCAAAACCCACTCTAGTGCGTCCTTCCCCGAGAACCACGCTTAGACCGTGCGTCGTCGGCCAGCGACCAGGTTGTATATCAAGACGATCACAGCTAGGACCAGCAAGAGATGAATCAGGCTAGTGCCGCCGCCGACCCCTAAGCCGAACCCCAATAGCCATAAGACCAGCAAGATGACCAATATTGTCCACAACATTACTTCACTCTCCTTTGTTAAGTCTGCGTCAAGGCAGCTATCCCTTGAACGAACGAACGGTTTACCTAGCCCGAAACGACAATCTGATTGTCGACTGATTTCACGCCTCGGACAGCCTTTACTATCTGCTCAGCCTTCGCCTTTGTGGCTGCGGAATTAACTGTTCCAGTTAAGACCACCCGCGCGTCCGTGATAGTCATAACCACTCCAGCCATATTCAGATCTTCGGCCAGCCTTTTTGTGGCAATGTCCTGCATGTTCGCGTCATCATTCGCGCTGGTATTCTCTCTCTGGCTTGGCTGGGCAGGTTGCTGAATAATCACAGGCGCCTGTTGCGCCGGTTGCTGAATGATCACGGGCGCTTGCTGCGCCGGCTGTTGAACTATCGTCGTCGGTGGCGCTTGGCTGGCTACCTCCAGGTTCGCGTTGCGGTTGGCTGACTCATTCGCGTTTCTATTACTGACTAAATAAAGTACGACAGCGATTGCTGCGATCGCGAGAATCGCAACTATGGCGATCGTTCCGGTTGAAGACCGGGACTCCCGCGGACCCCTTTCTGTTCTTTCGCTTAGAACCTCGCTTCGTTGGTAAGGGCTATTGACCACGACGTGCTTTTGTACTGTTTCTTCATTGGAATCCATAACTTCTCCCTCTGATATCACCTCATTAGGAAACGCGGCCTTAGATCTCCTGGTTTCCATTCAACTTCTAAGTGCAATCCACGAGTGTGGAGTTACCGCGGCCTACGCGAAACGTCGACGGCGAAACAGCGCGTGATAGACGACCAAGAACACCACGGCGCCAACCACTGCCACGAGGAGACTGTAGAGATTCAACCCGGTCACGCCCGACGCTCCAAACAGACTAAACAGGTAACCACCAATGAATGCGCCGACGACTCCTAACAAAACGTCGCGAATCAGCCCTTCACCGGTGTGGTTGACGAGTTTGCCGCCGATGAAACCCGCGATCAGTCCTAGCACAATCCAAGCGATAAAAGACATGGCCGCACCTTGCTGCCGGTTGGATATCAGCATACCCAAGGTCGTTAGATCGATAACTAACATTGCATTTTTCTCCTTCTGTTAGCAGTTTTCCGCTGTCTCTTGGCAAGAACAAACGGCACAAGAAAGAGGTCGCTGGCCTGGTCTCGGGTGTCGAGAGTGATTTGTCTAGAGGGGACCGCGGCGACTAGTCTACTGCTCAAGAGATTGGCGGTCTGTGCGCAAGCACACAAAGCCGAAGACAGTAAGAAGAATCATAGGATCTTAGATCCAGAAAAGTGGCGGCGCTCATCTTGTTCAGCTTATCAGCCTTCAGATAATCAATATCACCGTTATTGTTACGACGATCATTCTCGCCAAGAGAGCCAATACGATTTGCCCGTTACATCTAGCGGCGGCGGAGGCGCGCGCGACTGGAACGTTGAGCCGATGGATGGATTAGAAGCGCCGCTCGTTACACTCGCTTGTTGGAGTAGTTATAGAGATTGAAAGACTTTCGCTCTCTGTTATCCCTCGCAGTAAATCTCGAACATAGAGACCGTCGTTGTGAGCGCCCAGCAATTCAATTCCAAGCCTCATCCTCAAGCTAAGGTGTTAATCGCATTTATGATTTACTGGGTGATGCTAAACATATTGGTGCTATTATCCTCCCATGCTTATTCGGAGTCGCAACATTTGTAAATCGACGATGAAGGTGGGTGGATTCACCCAGCGGTTGGGTGGGGCAAAGCACGCTACTCTGATCCAATCCTCATTGCGGTTTGAATGTCGAGCCGAACTTGCTTGCCCCGAGTCAGGTTATTTCAAGTAATGTACCATTCCCAGGATGGGGTAATTTGAAAGTACGGCTCAAGCTATTGCGGAGGCGACCTAAAAAGAGAGGGATGTCCCAAGATCGCAAGATCCTAAGAATTCATTGGTGTCTCACGCTTTGGCGCGCTAAATAGACTAGGATGATGATGACTATCGGAATACCTATCGCTGCCCGTCGCTCTAGTCCCCAAATTACATTGACAAGGTCACCTAATAAATTAACTGCGAGTACGATTATAGCCAACGCGTAACCCCAACGCGCGCTACGCCAGAGACCGATCGCAGCCACGGCACAAGCACACCCGACAGCCAAGAGTAGAACCACCGCCCAAATTCCGATAGCGCCAAGACCTGCGCGACCGCGCGGATTCAGTTGCCAGAGTGGCTCGAGGAACCACCTGGAAGCAATAACGAGATTGAAGCCACCAGAGTGATAACCGTGGCTGCCATTAAGAAAATGCTGAGAGCTGTAATTCCTATCGGTCGAGTCTTGCTGATGATTCGGTCGGCTTCACAAGTCATTACGTAGTTAACTCAAGAGCGGCAAAGACCCTTTGGAGAATCTCTGCCGCTCTCGTTCTTACAAGCAATTAAGATCGTGAAGTGTGATTTAGTGTCCTCACCCCACCAAATCACGTGGCGAGCTACTTTCAGCAGCTCAGCCAGATTAACTGCATTATATGCATCGCAGTATAGGGTCATCAAGCTATGTCCACATTGATCTCTACGTCCGAGGTGACCAGCACCAGAACTGGCCGCACTCCCTTATTCGGGCATCGTGGTAATCTGTAGGATCAATCCGCAAAGCATTACCTAGCCCAACATAAGAGTTGTTAGCGATGTTAGGCGTGATGTCTTTGCGAAGCAAAACCCGGATGGGAAAAGAAGGCTGCGTCGTCGCCACCCGCCGGCGGTATTCTTGCCGGCGAAGGCAAGTTAGAACCTATTTGTCGCGCTACACCTTGGTTGTAATTGAAGGCCAGCTTTTTGTACCTCACAAGATCTGAAATCGAGCCCACCAACACCAATCCCCAAGTGAAGAGGTACAGAAATCCCATTCCGATCTGGCCTAGCCAAAACCGTTGCAGTCCCGGAATGCCGACCAATCCGACGATCGCAGTAAGTAAAACTGTATGAGGATCCTTGCGTCGTTGCCTATATGCACCGGCGAACAGGTGCGCCTGATCGGGCGACATTCCTTCAATCAGATCTTGAATGTAAAGCTTTTCCTCGTCTTGCAGTTCGGGCAAGTAGTGAGTGATGAGAGGCATGATATTCCTCCGAAGCTAAAACCTATTGCAGCAATTTTACGCCTCCGTCTTAGCGAAGTCATACTTCAAAGCGTTGCGAAAGTTGATCTCCCAAATGCATCGTAGGCAGTCAGGCTGTCAACGAAGAACACGCCCGAAGTTTCTTTAATCGTCTTTGAAGCGGAGCGCGGAATCCTTAATTGGCGAGCCGCAGCAGTTACATTGCCTCCGACTTCAGCCATTTGCTGACGATACAACTCAAACTCTTCGCAGCAGGCACATCGATGCTGACTTATCCCAATCGCAGGCAAGTACCTGCACGCATTTGAATTTTGATCTCTCGTCGTCGAGATCTCGGAATAGTTCGCGTTCGCTTTAAGGACCGGACTCAGCTCCGAAACGCCTCTCGTATCCGCTTCATTGATTGCTCTTCCATCAGAAACTCTGACGGCCAATCGCTTGATGATATTTTCAAGTTCTCGTACATTTCCTGGCCACGAATACGCCTTCAGAATAGAGAGAACATTCGAGGGGATCAGGTCGGAAACCTGACACCCGTTCTTTGCATTATGTTTACGTATGAAGTGCTGCGATAGTGGCAAAACATCTTCCAGTCTCTCACGCAAAGCCGGCGCACGAATCTCCAGTACGTTTACTCTGTAGTAGAGATCATTGCGGAATCTATGTTCAAGGACGTCTCGTTTTAAATCGTGGTTTGTGGCAACAAGGACTCGCGTATCGACCTCAATTTCTTGCGGGTCGGTGCTTCCAACAGGTCTGACGGTTCGTTCCTGCAGAACGCGCAACAGTCTCTGCTGAGTAGTTAGGGACATTTCCGCAAATTCATCAAGAGAGATTGTGCCCCCAGATGCTGCTTCAAAAAATCCCTTCTTATTTGTCGTGGCTCCTGTGAAAGCTCCTTTCACATGACCGAACAACTCTGACTCAAGTAATGAATCCGTCAAAGCGCCGCAATTGACTGCCAGGAATGGTTTGTTTCGGCGCTGACTGAGATCGTGTAGGGCGCGCGCAATCAACTCCTTGCCGGTGCCTGATTCGCCACTAATCAATACAGTTTCGGAAAATCCAGCGAGCAATCTAATTGTCTTCCTAAGTGCGCGCATAGCTCCTGATTGGCCCAATAGCCGCATCGAGAGTTGATCGTTTACTTGAGCATTGTCTTCATCAGAAGACGAGCGGAGAGCCCTAACCGAGACAACGCGTGGCGCCGCTATATCAGTTGAATGAAACGGCTCTCTATGAGCGGTAGGCATCGACGACATAAGCACCGACTATCAGAATTACGTGACGCATCTATGAGCTGTAATGCCCTGCGACGATCAATCTTCGTACCACTGCGATTCGCTTATTTGTTGTTTGAAGCCTGATTCTTGTGGAACGTATTCGACACCGGGGGCTCAAATACGAGCCTGCCGGACCAAATACGTTCCCTTCACTTGACGACTCTCCAAGCTAAATTAACGATTTCGCCTGGCATTGGCTTTGCTCCCCGATCGGCAAAACGACATTCAGTTGTTGCCTTAGAAATCTTGTAGGACATAGCAAGGTGCCATTCGTCAAAAGGCTACTGAATCAGACATCTCGGCACTGCGTTTGGGAGGTAACTATGAGTCAGGACTTTGGCAGCATGCTCGAAGAAAGAATGAAAGCTATTGCCCGCGATGTTGTCCAGGAAACACTACGCGCCTACGGCGCCGATTTGCCGAGGTCGAATGATCCGTCAGCGAAGTTGCGCGAGCAGCTCGTTTTGATTAAGGCGAAGGAACACGTCACAGTGAGGGAGGCGGCTTTGCTCTTGTCATGTTCTGAAAGCCATATTCGGAAGCTCGTAACACTTACCAGGAAGGGCAAGACTCGTCGACCGATTCCCTACGTTGATATGGAGGGCGTCATGGTATTCCCTCGCGACATTCTCTTAGCTTGGGCTAGTCCGACAACACAACTGCAAGTAGTAAAAAATGAAGCAGCTTGAGTCTTGCGTCATTCACGAGAGAACTTTACACTTCCTCGACTTCTCTAGCCGCTTTCAACCTCAGAAGGAGAAAGCGACATGACAATTCGACAGAGAAGTAGTGGAGGCTTCTGTTCAGCCCAGTTCTGGATTGAGGGTGAGCTTTATCAATTCACGTTCAACGGCAAAAAAGGAATGCCACTCATTACTTCCAAGAAAGAGGCAAAGGAATACGAAATCGATCTGAAACGTCAGATCAAAACCGGGACGCTCCTGAAAGATTCAGATTTGAAAAACTTCGCCAAGTTCTTCGATGAGATCTACATGGATTACTCCCGCAAACACAAAGTACCGCTCGCAGTAGAATTCGACGAATTCAATGGTAAGCGGCTGGTCGATGAGTTCGGCGCTAAAACGCTGACTCAGATTTCGCCTCGCATGGTGGAGAATTATTTGGTGCAATTGCTACAAACTAAAACCCAGTTTGATCGACCTCATTCTCCGGTAACCGTGCGCCGGCATTACAGCATGCTCAATCAACTCTTCAACATGGCTATTCGAGAGCGCGTCACTAACGATAATCCATGTCGTTTGGTGAGTCGCACTGTGTTGAAGAATTTACCCATATGGCAGAACCGTGATCGATGGCTGAACAAATACTCACCAGAGGAAGAAGAACGGCTGTTCGCAGCGTTCGGAGAATACGGCGAGCACGTAGCAGCCATTTGCCGCATCGTTTTGAACACTGGCATCAGGCCACCCAAGGAGGTATTGGCAATCAGGAAGGAACACGTCAATCTTTCGAACGAGCAACGCTACTGTAAGGTCGAGAGAACGGACATGTTGATTCCGCCTTGGGCGGTCCTCGTGGCCAAGGGGAAAAACGGTCAGCCCAGAGTTTTGCCGCTCAATAGTACAGCGCAGAGTGTCTTTGCGATTCTCGTCACGAATGCGACGAAGGAAGGCTGGCTATTTACAAACCGTAACAGTCAACCAATGAAAGCAATAAAGACCGGATTCACCAAGGCTTGTACTAGAGCCGGAATCGAGAACCTGCGACCTTACGACCTGCGTCACACATTCGCGACCCGGCTTTTGGAGCGAGGTGTGCATCACTTCATCATTTCGGCGCTATTGGGCCACTCAACCCAGACAACGGGTATTAGTTATGCGTCGCGAATGACTCCTGGGTACGCACACGCAACGTGGCGAGCAATGAAAGCTGCTGTAGAGAGCCTCGAACAACCACTCCAACTCAAACAAGGTTTGGATCGTGGCAAAATCGTGGCAAATGGTCAGGAAGTGCGAAAAGCGGGATGAAGGAGAGCCAAGGCTAAGTGTTGAGATCGGGGAAGATAAAAATGGTAGGCGCGTGGGGATTTGAACCCCAGACCCCTACCGTGTCAAGGTAGTGCTCTACCCCTGAGCTACGCGCCTATTAATTGGTTCAAGTCGCTCAACCGCGGAAATTGAAACGAGCGAGCGCTGAAAGTAACAAGCCCT
>JBKOYE010000136.1:0-16442 GCA_046725275.1 Verrucomicrobiota bacterium | reverse complement strand
AAGTAAACGTATTCAAACATGCAAAATGCTGGTCGTTCCTCTGGGAATGGCCGTTCCGAGCGCAATCCGCTTTCATCGATGATCAGCACTTCGCCAGGTTCAATTTCGCGAATGAACTCAGCGTGAATGAGATCGAACGCGCACGTTTCAGATGCGAGCACGTATGCGCCATCGATTTTCCCGAGGGCGAGTGGCGGCCAGCCGAAAGGATCGCGCACCGCGATCAGTTCGCGTTCGCTCATGATCAAGAGCGAAAAGGCACCCTCAATCCGGCGCAACGCCGCCAGGACATTTGCACCATTGTCCGAAGGCTGCGCCAGAAGATGCAAAATAATCTCGCTATCGGCGGTAGTTTGGAAGATCGAGCCCCTGCGCTCGAGCTCATCGCGCAGGACGTCGGCGTTAATTAGATTTCCGTTATGCGCAATAGCCATCTGGCCGCGCACGCAATCGACCACGAAAGGTTGCGCATTCTTGATCGTGCTGGTGCCGGTCGTCGAGTAACGGGTGTGCCCCAGCGCGCGTGTACCCTTCAGCCTGGCCAGTTCTTCCTGACCAAAAACCTGCGACACCAGACCCATGTCCTTGTGCATGAGAAAACTGGTCCCAGGTCCATTGCTTGTGACGATCCCTGCGCTCTCCTGTCCGCGATGTTGCAATGCAAACAGACCATAATACGTCAGCACCGCGGCATTCGGGTGGCCGAATACGCCGAAAAGCCCGCACTCGTGCTGCGGCACAACCGCCGAGTCGGGCACCTGGTCTGGGTTCGATCTGTTCGAGGGGCGAGTCACACCAAATAATCCATCAAATTGGCGTGGATTCAATCGCGCCTTTTGCCGGTTCACAAGCTCGGAATGCTTTCCTCTTGTTCGACTGTGCGACGAATTGCGTTCCACCACTCGTCGTAAATCTCGGCAACTCGCCAGCGAAAGCTTTGTTCGTCGATCCGAATTTGCAGTTCATCGCCGCCGAGTTTGCCCAACTGCTGAAATGGAACGTGATGCTCGCGTAACATCGTGATCGCGCTTTCGAGGTTTTCGGGCGTGACCGAGATGACGATGCGCGATTGCGATTCGTTAAACAATACTGTAGCCGCCTCCCTGTGGGACTGGCGCGCGTCGCCCCCAGGGCGACGGCTACAGTCGACGTCTGCTCCGAGCAACTGTTCGGGATTGAAGCAGCATTCAGCGAGTGCGACGGCAAGTCCCCCTTCGGAGCAATCGTGGGCGCTCTGCACGAGACCTTCACGAATCAAATCACGAACAGCATTTTGCACCTTGATTTCATGTGCGAGATCGACGTGCGGTGGCGGACCGATTTTCAATCCGTGGCAGACCTTCAGATACCGCGAGCCGCCTAACAACTCATTAGCAGCTCGGCGGTCAGAGACGGCCGCTACAGTGCCGACGAGAATGATTACGTCGCCTTCGTCTTTGAACCACTGCGTCGTGATATGCTTTTCATTGTCAATCAGTCCGACCATCGCGATTGTTGGCGTTGCGTCGACGACGCCGAGGGGGCTCTCGTTGTACAACGAGACATTTCCGCCTGTCACAGGTGTTCCGAACGCGCGGCAGGCTTCGGCCACGCCTTCAACGGCTTCACGTAATTGCCAGAAGTTTTCCGGCTTGTACGGGTTGCCAAAATTTAAACAATCCGTGACAGCCAACGGCCGCGCGCCGGAGCAGGTGAGATTGCGTGCCGCTTCAGCGACAGCAATTTTGCCGCCCTCGCGCGGATCAAGCGCGCAATAGAGTGAATTACAATCGGTGGTCGCAGCGAGAATTTTATTCGCGTAACGAACGAAATACACAGCAGCGTCGGAGCCGGGCTTCACCACCGTTCCCGTGCGAACTGTGTGATCGTACTGCCGATACACCCAGTTTTTTGACGCGATCGTCGGATCGCGGAGTAATTGCCGGAGAGATTCGTGAGGGTCGATCTCTTGTAGCCGTCGCTCTGTGAGCAACGCGCGTGCGTCCCGCAGGGACGCCGCTACAGCAGGCGATTTCGCTTCGCGCGAGTAAAGCGGCGCCTCTTCAGCCAGAGCTTTCGCTGGAATTTCCGCTGCAATCGTGCCGTTGTTTCGGACGCGCATGATGCCGTCGCTCGTGACGCGGCCGATCTCCGCGCACGGCACGTCCCACTTGTCGAACACTTGGCGAACGACATCTTCCTGGCCGCGCTTGACAATGATCAGCATGCGTTCCTGCGATTCGCTGAGCATAATTTCATACGCCGTCATCCCTGGCTCGCGTCGTGGTACTTTGGCCAGATCGATTTCGATACCGCTCCCTCCGCGGCTTGCCGTTTCGCATGTTGAACAAGTTAGACCTGCCGCGCCCATGTCTTGAATTCCAGCAACTGCATCGCTAGCGATCAGTTCAAGGCATGCTTCGAGCAGCAATTTTTCCTTGAATGGATCGCCGACTTGCACAGCGGGACGATCCTCACGCGACTGCTCGGTCAATTCACGTGAGGCAAAGGCTGCTCCGGCGAGACCGTCGCGACCTGTTTCAGCGCCGACATAGAAAACAGAATTTCCTGCGCCTTCCGCGGTGCCGCGCGCGAGTTGATCGTGGCGCAACACGCCGAGACAAAAAACGTTTACCAGCGGATTGCCCTCGAAACTCTCATCGAAATAAATTTCGCCACCGATCGTGGGAATGCCGACGCAGTTGCCGTAATGCGCGATGCCAGAGACGACGCCCGTGAAGAGCCGCCGGTTCGTTGCGATTTTCGATTTTTTCTCCGTGATCGGTCCAAAGCGGAGCGAATTCAGGCAAAACTCCGGGCGGGCCCCCATCGTAAAAATGTCTCGAATGATTCCACCCACTCCTGTGGCTGCGCCCTGAAAAGGCTCGATCGCGCTCGGGTGATTATGGCTCTCGATTTTGAACGCGACTGCCCAGCCGTCGCCAATATCGACCACGCCAGCATTTTCTTCGCCGGCTTTGACCAGAATATTCGCGCCGGTCGTAGGAAACTTCTTCAGTTCCTTCCTTGAGTTCTTGTACGAGCAATGCTCGCTCCACATCACGGAAAAGATGCCAAGCTCGGTGAAATTCGGCTCGCGCCCGAGGATTTTCTTAATCTGCTCGAACTCATCGGGCGTAAGGCCGTGTCGCTGGACGAGTTCGGGTGTGACACGCGGCTCGGCTGAAGGCGGACTTTTCATCGGCAGATCACGTTAGCGAATCTGGAGGTCGGGCTCAATCATTCGAATAAGAATTTGAGTCAGATTGAGTGCGTCCGGGGAGCCTTCGACCTGCGAACCTTGGGTGTCATCAATCAACATAGGGGGGCATCAGGGTGAGGAAATTAATCGTTGCTTTTGCTTGTGTGCTCATGACATCGCCGGCATTTGCGCAGACGACTACAACCACAACGACGGAACGAGTAACGGTCACAGGTACGCTAATGGGGGTCGAGGAAGGCACCGCTGCCAATTATCAGCCTGCCAGAACTCTCGTTGTTCAAACGGATAAGGCGAACTCGGAACGCTTTGAGCTCTATGGGAACGGTCTAGTTTACGATAAATTGGGTCGGCTTGTGACCGGTCCGATCAAACCGGGCACGCGAGTCCGTATTTTTTACACAAGCATGGATCCAACGCGGCGGATGGTAGATCGCGTGGAGCTACAAGAGTAAAGAGAAACAGCTTCAGAAAACTCCGAACTTGGCAAGGTTCGGCTTACAGGGGCACAGGTGCGTCTTACGGCTCATGGGCATTCTGTGTTAGCGAATTTGCCGGACGCTCAATCACGCAAACGGCAAATAATTCGAATAGCGTTGCGGTGAAAGCGGTCAAAATATTCGACGGACGTAGAGCATCCGTTCAACCCACGAGTAACGAACTTGTGGGTAAATCATAAACGAGGAGGCATGAGAGTGAAGAAGACAATCATTGCTTTGGTCTGCGCGCTGGTTGCGCCGTTGGCGTTTGCACAAACCAGCACGACTACGACCGAAGAAACTACAACAACGAACAGACCAACAACAACAACAACGACTACGAGCACAACTTACGAGACCGGTACGGTAACGACCTATGAGCCTGGCAAGACGATTGTTGTCAGGGGCGAGCAGGGCCCTGTAAGTTTCGCTCTGGGGACGGCTGCGCACATTGTTAACGCTGCCGGCCAAGTTGTGACAGCCCCATTGCGAGCTGGCCAAAAAGTTCGTGTTTATTACACGGGCCCGGTTGAGCATCGCACGGTGGAACGCGTAATTGTCGAAGACTAAGCGAAGAAGAACTTCGCAAACGTAAAGCTGCAGGATTCGCTTTGAATCCTGCAGCTTTTTTGCTGTAGCCGTCGCTCTATGAGCAACGCACGCGCTTCGCACAGCGAAGCGGGCTACAGGATTTGCGTTTCGAACGCGAATCGCTGAGGTTTTGCTCCTCATGGCTTTCGGTTTGAAGGAGCTGGTCGCCACACGCCTGGGCGAGAACTACGAACTGCACGAGCGGCACATAAACCGCACGCTCGTGGCCGCGCAGCGCGTCATCGGTTTTGACAAAGTCTATGCCCGTGCCGAGGGCGCGTATCTCTATGACATGGATAACCAGCCGTATCTCGATTTTTTGAGCGGCTACAGCGTTTTTAATTTCGGGCGTAACCATCCAGTCGCGAAGCAAGTGATCCGCGACGTGCTCGATCTTGATCTGCCAAACATGGTGCAGATGGATTGCTCGTTGTTGAGCGGATTGCTGGCTGAAGCGCTGGTGAAACGCACGCCACCGCATCTCGATGCCGTATTTTTCTGTAACTCCGGCACCGAAGCGATGGAGGGAGCTTTAAAGTTTGCGCGCGCAGCGACTGGGCGAAAACGTGCCGTCTCGCTCGCAAGCGCGTTTCACGGACTGAGCCTCGGCTCGTTGTCGTTGATGGGTTGCGAAAGCTTTACCCAAGGGTTTGGGCCTTTGATGGAGGGATTCGACGCCCGCGTGCCGCTTGACGACATTGATGAATTACACCGACAACTGCGTGGGCGCGATGTGGCCGCATTTGTGATCGAGACCGTTCAGGGCAAAGGCTGCCAAATACCGAAGGCGGATTTCTTCGTCCGAGCACAAGAGCTTTGCCGGAAATACGGGACGCTACTGCTTTCTGATGAAGTGCAGACAGGACTCGGACGAACCGGGAAGATGTTTGGTTTTCAGCATTGGAATTTGGAGCCAGACATTATCACGATCGCGAAGAGTTTAAGCGGCGGATACGTGCCATGCGGCGCGATCATTACCCGGCGCGACATTTATCAGAAAACATTTTCGCGCATGGACCGATGCGTCGTGCATTCCAGCACGTTTGGACGCAACAACCTGGCGATGGCCTGCGGACTCGCTGCGCTGGACATTATTGATAGCGAAAATCTGGTCGAGAACGCCGCCAAAATGGGCGCGCTTCTGATGGAGAAGATCGATGCGCTGCGCACTAGGCATTCTTTCCTCAAAGAAGTCCGTGGAAGAGGACTCATGATCGGAATCGAATTTCAGGAGCCGCAGGAACTGAAGCTCAAGATGGCGTGGAAACTTCTGCACAAAATGGATAAGGCGCTTTTCACTCAAATGGTCGTGAGCCAACTGTTGAGCAAACATCGAATCCTTACCCAGGTGGCCGGTCACAACATGGACGTCATGCGAATCCTGCCGCCATTGATCATCGGTGAAAAAGAAGTCGAAATGTTTGTCAACGCGTTCGACGACGTGTTGACCGAATGTCGTAAATTCCCTGGGCCAATGTGGGAACTCGGAAATAATTTCGTGAAAGCAGCCCTGGGCTCTCGACGCCCATCCGAGCCGCGCCCGGTTTCAGCGAATCGCTGATTTAGTCCAGCGGGCTCTTTACTCCGAGATCCGGCTGTTTAGCACGTGCCTGTAGACCGAATCCTCGTTAGGCGGACAGCCACGAAACAATGACGGCGTATTGTCTCATTCACGGAAGCGGGCAGGGACCCGACGGCTGGAGACTGCTGGCCTGCGAACTGGAGCGGCGGGGTCACCGCGTTCTCACTCCTGCGTTTCAAGTTAGCAGGACCAACGAGGGCGCGGCCTGGCATGCCGAGACCATCGTGAATTCCCTGGACCGCGCTGGTATGGACCCGGCCGATGTCGTCTGCGTCGCACACTCCGCCAGTGGAATGTACCTGCCACTGATTGCCGGGCGCTGGTCCCCGCGTCGCATGATGTTTCTTGCCGGGATAGTGCCGCGCCCCGGCGTGAGCATCATCGAACAATACCGCGCCAATCCGTCGATGTTCAACCCCGCGTGGGTCGGCAAAGACCCAATGGACGACAACGTCGCGCTAGAGTTCGTGTTCCACGACTGTCCGCCTGAGCGTTTGGACTGGGCGCTTTCGACGCGGCTGGTGTTCTATTCGAAACGAGCCATGGACGAACCGTGCCCACTGCGCGCTTGGCCGCCGGTACCGTCCACGTACATCGTGTGTTCCGACGACCGGACGATCACGCCAGCATGGCAGCGCAGGGCCGCTCATGAGTTGCTCGGAGTGGAGCCAGTTGAGCTGCCCGGCGGACACTGCCCACATGTCAGCCGGCCCGAAGTCCTCGCCGACGTGCTGGAGCAGATCGGGTGACAGAGGGGAGCAATTCCGCCTAACGAGAGCGGTGCAGTGCGTCTGCCAAACAAGTTAAAAAACACGACGGAGCGGATTCCGAAAAGGTAGTGCGACTTTTCTGATCGCGACAGTTTTTCCGATTGTCGATCTTTTAATCGAGGCGTACGTTTAAACTCGGACTAAACAGAGGATATAACTATGAGCAGCGCAGTTGCTGAAGAGAAGGAAACTCAAACGAAACTGAATCAGCTGGAGCAGCTGAAGAAGTTCACGAAGATCGTCGCGGACACCGCAGATTTTGAATCCGTCAAACAATTCAAGCCGCAGGACGCCACGACGAATCCGAGCCTGGTGTACGCGGCTACGCAAAAGGAACAGTATGCGCATTTGCTGGAAGAAGTTTTGGCAGATCGCAAGAAATCAGGCTTAAGCGGTCACGAGCAGATCGAAGATATTTGCGATCATCTGCTTGTGCAGTTCGGCACCGACATTTTGGAAATTGTGCCGGGACGTGTTTCGACCGAGACCGATGCGCGGCTGTCGTACGATGTGGAAGGCTCAATCAACAAAGCGCGGCGATTGATTAAACTTTACGAGGACCGCAAGATTCCGCGCGAACGGGTGTTGATCAAAATCGCATCGACGTGGGAAGGATTGCTTGCCGCCGAGCAACTACAAAAGGAAGGAATCTTCTGCAATCTGACGTTGATGTTTTCGCTGCCGCAAGCGGTGCGCGCGGCCGAAGCAAAAGTGCAGCTCATCTCGCCCTTCGTGGGCCGGATCTACGATTGGTACAAAAAAGAAAACAAGCGCGATTACACCGGCTCGGAAGATCCGGGCGTGCAATCGGTGCAGGAGATCTACACCTACTACAAAAAATTCGACATCCCAACGGAAGTGATGGGCGCGAGTTTCCGCAACACCGGGCAGATTCTGGAGTTGGCGGGATGCGATTGTCTAACTATCAGCCCCGAGTTAATGGAGGAACTCTCGAAATCCACGGAGCCGGTCGAGCAAAAATTGACTCCGGAAAAAGCGAAATCGGCCAAGATCGATAAGCTTGAGTTGGACGAAAAGAAATTCCGCTGGCTGTTAAATGAAAATGCAATGGCGTACGAAAAAACTGGCGAGGGCATTCGCAAGTTTGCTGCCGACGTAGTAAAGCTGGAGAAATTCGTCGCTTCAAAGCTGTAGCGAGTCTTCCTCTACCGCTTCCTCTTAATCTGAATTGGTCGAAAAGAACATTGAGATTCAGCGGAAGAGGAAGAGCTGATGTTCAATGTTGTTGTGATTGAGCCGGAAATCCCGCCGAATACTGGCAACATCGGGAGGCTTTGTCTCGCAACCGGATCGCGATTACATCTGGTGAAGCCGCTCGGCTTTTCGCTGGAAAACCGGCAATTGAAACGCGCCGGTCTCGATTACTGGAGTGAAGTGGACGTGCGAATCTGGGATTCCTTTCAGGAACTTGAACGCGCACAAGCGGCAGCTGGCCGTTTTTTCTTCCTGACGACCAAATCCACGCGGCCGTATTACGACACAGATTTTCGCGACGGCGACTTTCTCGTTTTCGGACGAGAGACGAAGGGGCTACCGAACGCTCTGCTGAAGCGGAATTCCAACACCTGTCTGACCATCCCGATGCACGGGACGCGTTCGCTGAATCTGGCTACCGCCGTTGCAGTTGTGTTGTTCGAAGCGGTGCGTCAGCAGCAACGTAGCTAGTTCGAAAACAGTGCAACAGCGTCCGGGCGTCCGGGGTTAAATCACTGAAGGGAATAGTGGTAATAATGAAACGGATAGTACTATTAACGTGTATTGGGACGCTCGCGCTGGCGTTGACGGCGTCGGGCGCTCCAAGGGAAAAACAGGGAAGTCGATCAGCAAAATCCAAGCCTACCGCGCACGCGGTATCAGGCGTACGCAGCGGAAAAGTTGCCGCGCCGCGAGTATCGCGCAGCGCGCCTCGTGTATCGCACAGTGCGCCGCGAGTGTCGCACAGTACGGCGCGGATGTCGCGCAGCGTCGCGCCACGTGCTCGGACCCAATCGGCCGGTCGCGCGAGCGCTTCGCGAGACAGCCGAATGGAGGTAGCGAGAACGCGCAGTGCGCAAACGGCGGAACGTGGAATTCGCAGCGCGCGAACAGCGGAACGCGGTGCAAGGACCAGAACAGCCAATCGCGGCAGAACATCGCTCGACAGCGAAAGAGCTGTCGCTCGGGCAGGCAGAGCACGCGCCGTGCAAACGGCGGCCCGTACGAACGCCGCTGCTCGCAGGAACCTGGCCGTGAACCGGCAAAGAAATCTCATCTTCGCGCGCAATGTGGCGCTCAATCGCGACGGAAACGTTCGCATCGTCAACAATTGGCGAAACGATCGTTTCCGGAGCGCAAACTATGTGGTGTTCTACAACTACAACCGGGTATGGCATGACCGAGTCTGGTGGTAAACAACTACCCGCGCGTCGTCTTCGTGCTGGGCGGCTGGTGGTATTGGAACGCGGGCTACTGGTATCCGGCCTGGGGTTATGACCCGTACGCCTGGTATTCGTATGACGGACCGATCTACACCGGCTATGCGAACCGGATCGTCGAAGACGTCCAGCTCGCATTGCAACAGCAAGGCTATTATGCAGGCTCAATCGATAGACTTCTTGGGCCGCAAACACGCGGGGCGTTGGCAGCTTTTCAAGCTGACTACGGCCTTGCGATCACTTCGGCAGTCGATAAGCCAACTTTGCAAACGCTTGGTCTGGCGTAATACAGTTGGACCTTAGTCCAGCAGAACTGCACAGTAGCGGGCTGTGCAGCTCTGTAGTTGCCGGCCGATGATCGCTGCTCCTAAAGCAGCGATGAAGCGTCGGTTTTGCGCGCACAAGGCATCCAAAAAACGACGCTGCCACGTTGAATAAATGCAAACGTCAAAAGGTCTAAAAACCCAGAAGGAAAATGCTTATGAGAACCCTTGTAATTTTGATTTGCAGTTTGTCGCTTGCGCTCTTGAACGCTAGTGGCCAGCAAGAGCCGCAAGGCGCTAAGGGGAAGAAAAAGGCCGCTCCTACCCAGCAGGGTGCGCAGCAAGGCGCAAAGCCAGCGGGTAAACCTCAACCGAACAAGCCCCCAGGAGCACCGCCGAAAACAGCCGAATATGGCAAGGCAAAGGGTGGTGGCGCTCACCCAAACCAGCCGAATAAACCGGCCGAATACGGCAAAGTAAAGGGGCACGGTCAACCTGCCAAAGCTAATAAGCCCGCCGAAGTCGGCAAAACCAAGGGCCAGGCTCACGTTGCGAATGCCAACAAGCCAGCAGAAATGGGTAAAGCAAAAGGCGCAGGTAAAGGGAAAGCCACGGAACAACCCGCGAATGCCGGGCAACCTGCAGGACCTAACCCTGCAAAAGTTGGAAAACCAGGGAAAGCTGGTGTCGCAGCAGGGAAGCCAATTAAGGCACAGCACTTCAATGTTCCGAAACAGCCGAATACGGCGAAAGCCCCGCCAGTGAAGTTCCAGCGGGGCAAACACATTGAAGGAAGCCAAAAGTGGCAGGGCGCGAGTTACACGGTTTTCCGGAACTACACCCCAGCATGGCACGACCAGGGTTGGTGGCATAGCCATCATAACCGGATCGTGTTCGTGTTTGGCGCGCCATATTATTGGAACGCGGGTTACTGGTTCCCTGCTTGGGGCTATTATCCGAACGCATATTATGCTTGGGACGGCCCCATCTACGCCTACAACAACCTGCCGCCGGACCAGGTGATCGCTAATGTACAGGCCACGCTTCAGCAGCAGGGCTATTACCACGGCGAAGTCGACGGTCTCATTGGACCGCTGACGCGCGAGGCGATTGCAAGTTACCAGCGTGACCACGGACTTTACGAAACAGCCTCGATCGATCAGCCTACGCTTCAATCACTGGGCATGGCATAGAGAAAGAACGCGCTGAGTTTTCGCAAAGGGCCGCCGTGAAAGTGGATTTCGACGGCGGCTTTTTGCATGGTGGTCTTGCACGTTGGCAGTATTAACGGCAGATACTTGCTCGTGCAGCAACCGCAACTGATTGCCCGCGATATTTACAAGTCCTTTCGAATGGGCGCGCGACGGATCGAAGTCTTGCGCGGCATCTCGATGGACATTGCGCACAACGAAACGGTTTTTCTTTCTGGTGCCTCCGGCGCGGGCAAGACGACGCTGCTCTATACACTGGCAGGGCTCGAACGTCCTGAATTAGGAACGGTGGAATTCGAGGGGCGCAAGCTTTATAGCGGCAGCTCGGCCTTGGAGGCGCGTCTGCGGAACGAAAAAATGGGCTTTGTATTTCAGGGTTATTTTTTGCTGCCGGAACTTACCGCACTCGAAAATGTGCTGTTGCCGGCAATGATTGGGCGTCGCGCGACCAGGCGTGATGCCGAAGAGAGCTTGTTGGCAGTTGGTCTCGCCGACCGCATGCATCATCTGCCCGCAGAACTCTCGGGAGGAGAGCAGCAGCGCGTCGCTATCGCACGAGCGTTAACGAATAATCCAGACATTATTTTTGCGGACGAGCCAACTGGCAATCTTGACTCGAAAACTGGCGACGCGATCATGAATCTGCTGCTGAATCTCGCGCGCGACCGCAACAAGACGCTTCTTGTCGTCACGCACGATATGCGCTTGGCGACACGCGGCGACCGTCAGTTGCACATCGCGGATGGAATTTTGCAGTGACTCTGTTTGCGCCGCTGATTTTTGCGGTTTGAATTGCGCGTCTAAATATTTGAGGTTTTGTTGTTAACATGAAAACCACTGATGCAACGGTCTTGGATGAACCAAAGACTCACAAGCGTGCGATCGAGGAAGCGGTTGAACCTGCAATAGAAAGCCGGCCGCGCCCAACCACAGGAGTCAGGGAAGCGAAGATTTACGTCGACGGAAAATTCTACTCGGAAGCCGATGCGAAGGTTTCCGTCTTCGATCATGGTCTGCTCTACGGCGATGGAATTTTTGAGGGTATACGTTTTTACAACGGCCGGGTTTTTCGGCTGGAAGAACACTTGGAACGGCTTTGGGACTCAGCGCGTTCGATTTGCCTTGAAATTCCGATGACGCGCCAGGAAATGACGGAGGCTTTACTCGAGACGATTCGGCAAAATCATTTGCATGACGGTTACATCCGGTTGCTGGTCACACGCGGAGTCGGCAATCTGGGTTTGAACCCGGAGCAATGTAAAAACCCCAGCGTGATCATAATCGTCGCGACGATCGCGCTTTATCACGAGGATTTTTATCGCAAAGGATTGAGCATTGTCACCGTCGCGACGCGCCGCAGCAATCCGGCGTCCCTCAACCCGGCGGTGAAATCGTTAAACTATTTGAACAACGTCATGGCCCGGATCGAAGCGAATTTGGCCGGCGCGGATGAAGCGCTGATGTTGAATGACGCGGGAAACGTGGCCGAATGCACTGCCGATAACGTCTTCATCATCAAGCACGGCCAGATCTTCACGCCGCCAATTACCGCTGGAGCGTTGCGCGGTATCACGCGGTCGGTGGTATTTGATATCGGTGGTGAATTCGATATCAAAGTTACCGAGGCAGATTTCACGCGACACGATATTTTCGTGGCCGACGAATGCTTCCTCACCGGAACTGCTGCCGAGATCGTTCCAGTAGTCAAAGCCGATGGGCGCTCGATCGGAAACGGAAAACCCGGCCCGATCACAATGCGCATCATCGCGCGCTTCCGCGAGATGACACGCCGGACTGGCTCACCGATTTTCGATTGAACTTGGCAAGGGCCGGTTCCGAAGAAGAGGATGTTAGCGCAATGTATGCGGCGATGAATGTTTGCAAGGCATCACGATCTAACTGAGAAAGATGTTGTGCGACGTTTGCAAGTGTAATGATGCGACTGTCTTCCTGACACAAATCTTGGAGGGCAAGATGCATAAGGTAAACTTGTGCGAAGCTTGCTCGAAAGAGAAAGGTGTCCAGGACCCCACTAGTTTCGCGCTCGCTGATTTGCTGTTGGGCATCGGGGCGGCCGAAGAAATTGAAAAAGGGGCGCCGGCTAAGAAATGCCCCGTCTGTAATTTTAGTCAGGCCGACTTTAAAAAAACGGGGCGCCTGGGTTGCAGCGAATGTTATGTGACTTTTGCTGAAGGGTTGGGCTCGTTGTTAAAAGCAATGCACAAGGGCACCGAACACGTTGGAAAATTGCCGGAGCGCGCGCAGCGCACCATGGCGCTGAGTCAGCGAATGCGCTCGCTGACCGAAAATCTGCAGAAAGCCGTGGCGGACGAGAACTACGAGACTGCCGCCTCGTTGCGCGATCAAATTAAACAACTCGAAAGCGAGCTTTCCAATTCACCATGAAATTTTCAAGTATGCTGTCCACTGCTGGAGAATGGCTGCGCGGCGAAGGTCCGCACCACCAGGTTGTAATCAGCAGTCGAGTGCGCCTCGCGCGGAATTTGCGTGATCGTGCCTTTCCGGGTTGGGCGAAAAAAGCGGAACGCACGTCAATCCTCGAACAGATCCGATCGCAAGTGGAAGCGCTTCCGGAAATGCAGGA
Source organism: Verrucomicrobiota bacterium (assembly GCA_046725275.1). Lineage (GTDB taxonomy): Bacteria > Verrucomicrobiota > Verrucomicrobiia > Chthoniobacterales > UBA10450 > Udaeobacter. Next base: position 3,307 of record JBKOYE010000136.1, on the reverse strand, counting down.
CGCGTTTTCCGAAGGTTTGCAGGACCTTGCGGCATTAGACAAGCAGGTGCTGGTGGAGCGTCACCTGATCAGCCGCGAGCATGCCGCCAAGGGCGCGGGCAGCGCGGTGGTAGTGAATCGCCGGCAAACGCTCAGCATCATGATCAACGAAGAAGATCATCTGCGGATGCAATCGATTCGTTCCGGCCTCCAGTTGAAACAGGCGTTCAAGCTTGTGGACAAAATTGACACTGCACTGGAGAGCAAACTGGATTTCGCCTTTGATCCTCGGCTGGGATATTTAACCGCTTGCCCTACGAACGTCGGCACCGGGATGCGCGCCTCGGCGATGCTGCACTTGCCTGGGCTCGTCCTCAGCGAGCTGATCAATCAAGTCATCCAAGCAGTCAGCAAAATTGGTCTCGCAGTCCGCGGCCTTTACGGCGAAGGGACGGAAGCGATGGGCAATCTTTTCCAAATTTCGAATCAGACCACGCTCGGTGAGAAAGAGGAAGAGATCATCAATCGCCTGACCAAAGTTATTGAGACGATTATCGATAAAGAACACGACGCGCGGCAGACTTTACTACAAAGAAAACCGAGCATGCTTTGCGACCAGATCGGTCGCGCCTATGGCGTTCTCACCTACGCGCATGCCATGCCCTCCAAGGAAGCGCTTAACTTGCTCTCGGTTATCAAACTCGGAATGGACTTGGGTGCGTTCCCAGAAGATCAGCGCCTCCAAATCGACGAGTTGTTCATCGAAACGCAGCCTGCGCACTTGCAAAAAAACTCGCAACAAAAATTAAACGCCGAAGAGCGCGACTATTTGCGCGCCCAGATCATACGCGACCGTTTGAAAATTTTCCCCAAACCTGATATTAGTAAGATGGTGAGAGACTCAGGCAATGGCTTGACTAGTGCACCATCGAGTAATGAATAATTTCACACCGCGAGCTCAACAGGTTTTGGCGCTTGCTCGGAAGGAAGCCGACCGATTTAACCATAACTACGTCGGCACCGAGCATCTGCTTCTCGGACTGATCAAGCTCGGCCAGGGCGTGGCAGTCAATGTCTTGCAAAAGATGGGGCTCGATCTCGAGACGGTGCGGATGGAAGTGGAGAAACAGGTCGGTTCTGGCCCGGAGACGAAGATGGTCGGCAACGTCCCATACACGCCTCGCGTCAAAAAAGTGCTCGCGTTGGCGGGGAAGGAAGCTAAAGCGCTTAATCATTCCTACGTCGGCACCGAACACATCTTGCTCGGATTATTGCGTGAGGGCGAGGGGGTTGCTGCCAGAGTGCTAAAGAGTCTCGAGCTCGACATCGAACGTACGCGAAATGAAATTCTAAGAGAGCTCGATCCGAACTTTACGCCGTCCGAATCGGACCAGGAAGGCGAGCCGGCGAAGAAGGATGTCAAAACACCAGCACTCCGTGCATTCGGTCGCGACCTGACGGAATTGGCGAGAAAGGGCGAACTCGATCCGGTCATTGGCCGGCGCAACGAGATCGAGCGCGTGATTCAAGTGCTTTGCCGGCGCACGAAGAATAACCCGGTACTAATCGGCGAAGCCGGCGTGGGCAAAACAGCCATCGCCGAGGGACTCGCGCAGGAGATTGCAAACGGCAATGTCCCTGAACTGTTGCGCGACAAACGCGTGATCACGCTTGATCTGGCGTTGATGGTCGCTGGAACGAAATACCGCGGCCAGTTCGAAGAACGCATCAAAGCCGTTATGGACGAAATCCGGCGTTCCAAGACCGTGATTCTTTTCATCGACGAGTTGCACACGATCGTCGGCGCAGGTTCAGCCGAGGGCGCGATGGACGCATCGAACATCATCAAACCGGCATTGAGCCGCGGCGAATTGCAATGCGTCGGCGCGACTACGATGAACGAGTACCGCAAGTACATCGAGAAAGACGCCGCGCTGGAACGACGGTTCCAGACGATAAAGGTCGATGCGCCGACCGTTGATGAAGCCATTCAGATTTTGAAAGGTTTGCGCCCGAAGTACGAGGCTCACCACAAAGCCAAGCTCACCGATGAAGCACTCGAGACTGCCGTCAGATTTTCCGATCGTTACATCACCGGCCGCTTTCTCCCCGATAAAGCCATCGATGTCATGGACGAGGCCGGTGCGCGGGCTCGCATCAACTCGATGACGCGGCCGCCGGACGTTAAGGACATCGAGAAGGAAATCGAAGCCATCCGTCTCGAAAAAGAAGGTGCGATCAAGGCACAGGATTTTGAAAAAGCCGCCGCGCTTCGCGACAAGGAGAAGCAAACCAAGGAAAAACTCGATACCATTTTAAACAAATGGCGCGAAGAACGGGAAGAGAAGGAAGTCATCGTGACAGGCGACGACATGATGCACATCATCTCGAAGGTCACGGGCGTTCCGCTCCAGCGGATGGAGGAGCAGGAAACCCAAAAACTGCTCAGGATGGAGGCCGAGCTGAAAGAGCGCGTCATCGGTCAGGACGAAGCAGTCACAGCGATCAGCAAGGCGTTGCGGCGCTCCCGCGCGGATTTAAAAGATCCCAAGCGCCCGATTGGTTCGTTTGTGTTTCTAGGCCCGACCGGCGTCGGCAAAACGTATCTCGCGCGCACGCTGGCTGAGTTCATGTTCGGCGACGCCGACGCATTGATCCAAATCGACATGTCGGAGTACATGGAAAAATTCACGGCGTCGCGTTTGATCGGGTCGCCGCCGGGTTACGTTGGTTACGAGGAAGGCGGCCAACTTTCGGAGGCCGTGCGGCGCAGGCCGTATTCGGTCGTCCTTTTTGATGAGATCGAAAAAGCGCACCCCGATGTGATGCATTTGCTTTTGCAAATCCTCGAAGACGGTAAGATCACTGATTCGTTAGGTCGTAAGATTGATTTCCGGAACACGATCATCATCATGACCTCGAACGTCGGCGCTGACCTGCTGAAAAAACAGACGGTGATGGGTTTCGGCGCGCCGAGTGAAGGACACGATTACGATTCGATGCGCGACAAGATTCTCGATGAAACCAAGCGCGTCTTTAAACCCGAGTTCCTCAACCGGCTGGACGAGATCATCGTCTTTCATTCACTCGGCAAACCCGAGCTGCTCCGCATCGTTGATCTGGAAGTGGATAAAGTACTCACGCGGATCAAAGCGAAGGAAGTCCACATCGAGCTGCAGCAAAGCGCGAAGGAATTTCTCATCGAGAAAGGATACGATCCGCAATATGGCGCGCGTCCGATGCGCCGCGCCGTCTAACGTTTTCTCGAAGATCCATTGGCAGAAGAACTACTCCGCGGCAATGTCAAACCCGGCGATCACGTCGAGGT
>JBKOYE010000153.1:0-30230 GCA_046725275.1 Verrucomicrobiota bacterium | reverse complement strand
GTTTCCCAGAAAAGCGTTCTGGCGAACCATCGCGGTACTCACGCCGCTCGGTTTCCTCCTCGACCTGCTGTTTGGCAATGCTTTCTTCGTTTTCCCAAACAAATCGGCCACACTCGGTTGGGAAATACCAGCGTTTGGCGGTGCGATTCCCATTGAAGAATTCGTTTTCTATCTCGCCGGGTTCATGCTGGTGCTGCTGAGTTACGTTTGGTGCGATGAATACTGGATGGCGGCGTACAACATTCGTGATTATGCGGCGACCGCCGAAAGCATACCGCGGATCGTTCGATTTCATTTTGCGTCTGTCGTCTTTGGGATTGTGTTGATCGCAGCTGCGATTGTGTATCGAAAGTTCTTGTCGGGCGCGCCAGAAGGTTTCCCCTGGTATTTCATTTATCTCGTCTGCGCTTCGCTGATTCCATCGGCTGGCTTTTTTCACACCGCCGGCCCATTCATTAATTGGCGGGCATTCAGTTTTACGTTTTTCCTGCTGCTGCTGATCAGTTTGCTTTGGGAAGCGACGCTCGCGTTGCCTTATGGTTGGTGGGAATACCGGCCGCGCACCATGATGGGGCTTCACATTGGAGCATGGTCCGGCCTGCCGATTGAAGCAGTTTTTGTTTGGTTCGCCGTGAGCTTCACCACAGTTATCACCTATGAAGTGATTAAGATCTGGAAAGCGCTGGGAACTCGCGCGCTCGAAGCATTTTTCGGAATTCGGAAGCAAGCGGCTCGAAAACTTCCTTAGCCGTAAATAATGAGGTGAATCGATTCGGGTAGTTGCTGTGCGACGTTCGTGACGACGCTCCCGCGAAGCAATTTGGACATGGCGCTGCGCTGTGATGCCCCGATGATGAGATAATCCACACCCAGTGTCGCCGTAAGATCCAGAATAGTTGTCGCCGCGTCTTCGCTCACCGCATACACCGGAAATACAGAGACATTCCGTTCAGCCCCCCTCTTCAGCATAGTGGACATGATTGCTGCCGCCTCGGGGTCATCCTGCCATTTGGGACGACCGGGCACAGTCGGGCCACCGGCATAGAAGACGACAATTTCCTTCACGTACAAGACATACAACGTCGCGTTGCGCAGCTGCGCTTCGTCCAATGCGAATCCGAGAACGCTGGTAATGCCCCGCGCGGCGACCATGACCCTGTGGCCTTCTTGAATACGTGTCTTGACGGTTGACGCCAGATCAGGCGTCACCATGGCGGCAACTTCGCGTTTTAGCGTGAGCGTTTTTAACCCGGCGATCTTGTGCGAATAAGCGCGGAATCCAAGGCCTACACCCAGCACACACATTGCGAAAAAGAGCGCGTCGGGTTTGGTTTTTGCGATCGTCAGCTCCACGAGAGCGAGAATGAGAAACGTCGCGCCCATGATCAGGTGTTCGTGCAGTCGCAGACCAAGGCGTTTGTTGAAGGTGCACGCACCGAGATTCACTGAAATAGCGCCCACCACGCCGATAGCGTAGAGACCGGCGAGGCCCTCGAAATTCCTGATGAGCGCCAGCACGAGAACGGGAATTGTGACAGCGACGATGAGTGGAATACGCGGCACGCCATGCTTGTTTAGCCGCGCAAATTGGGGCGGCATCTCGCCGTCCTGAGCCATCATGTAGATGACGCCAATCAACGCGACAATCGCAGTATTTACTGCGCTGATTAGGAGAAAGCCGAATACGATCCCGACGAAAATCGCGAATGCATCGCCGAACCATTGGCCGCCGATCACCGTAGCGTAATGCTGACCGAGAAAACGCAACATATCTTCTTTGTGTACCTCCAACTCCGGAGCATTCGATTTCGGTAGCGAGAGCATCGCCCATCCAAGCAGCGCGGTGCCGGCAACAACTTCAAGCGCCACCGGCAAAATCGCTTTCGTTGCTGTGCGCGTGACTTTCGGTCGATCCGGAGTTGCGTCTGGATCGAGCTTCATCACTCCCGTGAGATTGGCGATCGCCTCCACGCCGCTCAAAGCGAGTATCACTCCAACGAACTGCACCCACACCGTCTCGAGATCGGTATGCGGAGGCTCCAGATGCGCGAGACTCAGATATCTCGCGCTAAACGCGATCGTGGCGACCACAACGATCACGGCGGGCACAGCCAGCCAAATCGAGACGCTGCCGCTGTGTTTTGGACCAAAATAATTGAGAGCTCCAAGCACGAGGATGACCACCATCGCTGCGGCCGGCGCATACTGGGTCGGCACGCCGAGATACGTTACGCCTGCCCAACCGCTCAGGGCAGCGGTCACGATGAAATTCGCGATCAGTAAAAGTGCGCCAACCGACGCGAGAAAACGACTCTGCTGTCGCGCAGCGGAATAAACACCGCCGCCGTCTGGAAAATGAGCGCATATGATGATGTAATTGAAGCCGACGATTGCGGTTAGGGCGCAAACCGCGAGAATGATGGAAAAGGACGCGAAACCAGCCGCGACAAATGCCAGCCCAAGCACGTAGGCCTTGCTCGTACCCCAATCGCCATAAAGTAGCGCAGCGGCGCGCTTCCAATCCACGTTGCGCGGCCGATGGACGCCTGCGGTGATAATCTCGGCCATCGCTATGGGCCATAACTTTCAATTGCGCTAGCGCTTACTGGCAAGCTCTTTCTCGGCCACGCCCGGCTTGATTGCGAATCTTGCCAATGTCCGAGTCAAACCTCCACACGTGCGCCTAGTTCGACTACGCCATTCGGCGGCAGGCAGAAGTATGAGGTCACATCGCCGGCATTACGCGTCATCCACGCAAAGACCGAGCCGCGCCACGAGGAGAGACCGAGTTTGCGCGTGGCAAGGACCGTCTCCCGACCGATGAAATAAGTAGTGCGCATTGGATCAAAACGGGGGCCGGTCTGCTTCACACTGTCCAGCGCAAGAGGCACATTGGGTTTTTCCATAAAGCCAAAATGGACTTGTGCCCGCCAGAATCCTTCACCGAGATTTTCCAGCGCGACGCGATCTTTGGTGTTGAAAAGATAGGGAACTTCTTCGGTTCGGACGGTGAGCAATACGACCTGCTCGTGCAGCACCTTGTTATGCTTGAGATTGTGAACCAACGAAAGCGGGGTTCCAAACCGATTTCCCGACATATAGACCGCGGTCCCCGGCACGCGCCGGATCCTCTGGCTTTTTAGTTCGGGCAGAAAATCATCGAGTGGAATGCAGATTTCGCTCAGTCGGCTGCGAAGAACGCGGCGTCCCTTTCTCCAAGTAAGCATGAGGAAAAGAATCGAGGCGGACACGAGCAGCGGGAACCAGCCGCCATGCGCGACTTTAAGCATGTTCGCTCCGAAAAATGCGAGGTCGATCATGATAAAAAATGCGGCGATCGGCAGAGCCGCCCCAGCTGGCCAATGCCATCGGCGACGGGCCACGAAATAAAACAAAATTGTCGTGATTAGCATCGTGGTCGTGATCGCCACGCCGTAAGCGGCGGCCAGATTACTCGAAGTTCGGAAACCGAGCACAAGCGCGATACAGGCGACCATCAATCCCCAATTCACCACCGGCACATAAATCTGCCCCATAACGCCCGCCGAGGTATAAATGACTTTCAAACGCGGGCTGAAGCCGAGTTGAATGGCTTGCATGGTGAGTGAAAAGGCGCCGCTGATAATCGCTTGCGACGCGATAATCGCGGCCGCTGTCGCGAGCAGGACCATTGGATAGAGCGCCCATGGAGGCGCCATTCGGTAAAAGGGATTTACGGCAGCTTCCGGTTGGCTGAGCAGAAGCGCTCCCTGCCCGAAATAATTCAAAGTTAACGCTGGGAGAACGACAGCGAACCACGTCAAGCGAATTGGCATCGTTCCAAAGTGACCAATGTCCGCATAGAGGGCTTCGCCGCCGGTAACGACCAGGAAAACCGCGCCCAGCACCACGAAACCGCGTGGACCATTGATCATGAAAAATTCGAACCCGTGTATCGGATTGATCGCAGCAAGCACTTCGGGCGCGCGAATGATTTGCTGAAACCCGAGCAGGCTGATTGCTGCAAACCACAACATTGTGACCGGGCCGAATACCGTGCCCACGCGGGTGGTGCCATGTGATTGGAAGACGAAAAGTCCAATGAGAATGGCGACGGCAATCGGCAACACGTACGGTTCGAAAAACGGTGTAGCGACGTGCAAGCCCTCGACTGCGCTCATGACCGAGATCGCAGGAGTGATCATCCCGTCGGCATAAAGCAATGCAGCTCCGAATAAACCCAAGAGGAATAGGAATTTTCCACGGCGCACCACGTCACTTACCAGTGTCGCCAGGGCGAGAATTCCGCCTTCACCTCGGTTATCCGCCCGCAAAATCAGGATCAGGTACTTTATTGAGATGATCAGGATGAGCGACCAGAGGATGAGGGATAGGACACCGAGCACGTTCGCGCGCGTCGGAGCAACGGCATGCTGTCCATAAAAGCATTCGCGCATCGCATAGAGCGGACTCGTGCCGATATCGCCGTAAACGATGCCAAGGCTAGCGAGACAGAGCAGAACGAGCCGATTTCGGCGATGCTTAGACGCTGTAACGGCCGCCGGAATACCAGCCGAATCAGCGATGGTGGGAGCTAAAGATGGGGGCCCGGAATGCACCGTTTTCAAGGAACTTTAGATCGGCCACAACCCCCGAATAGTTAAAACGGTACTAAAATTTGAAGGCATCGTTTTCGCATACATTTGGATGCGTTAAGTTAATCGGGATGAGACCGTCAGATTGGCGTGCCATCGAAGAGGATTTTTCTGAGCCTGCAATCAAGGCAAAGGCGCACAGCGAAGAGCAGGTCTCGCCCCCGCCGTCTTTTGCGCCATTAAAGCAATACATTGCAGCAGTGATCGGTGTGGCCGGCCTGACGGTCGTATGCTGGTTGCTAACGCCGCTGACCGGATACGGAGCCATCTCGCTAATTTTCCTTCTCGGGGTGCTGCTCGCTGGAATGGTTCTCAGTCGCGGTCCGGTCTTGTTAGTTGCAGCACTCAGCGCGCTTTCCTGGAATTTTTTGTTTATCCCACCGTTGTTTACGTTGCACATCGCGAAGCTCGAAGATGCGTTGACGTTCGCCACCTACTTCATCATTGCGATTACCGTCGGCAGCTTGACTGCGCAGCTGAAGGCGCGGGAGCATCTCGCGGCGCAAGTTCAACTGGCGCAAGAATCGGAGCGGCTCCGCAAAACACTGCTCGATTGTGTGTCGCATGAATTGAAAACTCCGCTCGCGGCCATCGGAGCCGCGAGTCAGGAACTTTCGCGTCTCGCGGCGAACATTCAGGATTCACAAGTGCTCAAAGAGCTCGCCGGCGAAATTCGCGCTGGATCCCGGCGACTCAATCGCGTGGTAGACAACCTTCTGGACATGAATCGGCTTGAAAGCGGAGTAATCCGTCCGAAACGCGAATGGTGCGATGTCCGCGAACTACTCCAGTCGGCGATAGACATCGAGCGCGAGTCGATCAATGGCCGAGAAGTCAGATTGGACGTGCCCCAAGAAATTCCTTTGGCGCTCGTCGACCACACGCTGATTGAGCAGGCTGTCGCCAAGCTTCTGGCGAACGCCGGAGCCCATACCCCGGCCAGATTGCCAATCGAGATTGATGCCGACTACGCAAACGACCATCTGGTCATCTCTGTGGCCGATCGCGGGCCCGGCATTCCACCCGAAGCAACGGAGCGACTATTCGAAAAATTCTACCGCGGCGACAATCGCAAAACAGGTGGCCTCGGGCTGGGTTTATCGATTGCACGCGGGTTGATCGAAGCGCATGGCGGCAAACTCACGGTCGAGAATCGCGATGGCGGCGGCGCACGCTTCACCATCAGGTTGCCGGTTCGGGTGACAGATGTCGGCAGGATGGAAGCGACAGCATGAAACCGGCTCGTAGCGCGCTGATCATCGATGATGAAAAGCAGATCCGCCGCTTGCTCCGCATTGCCTTGGAAGAAGCAGGTCACCAAGTCTATGAAGCAGAGACGGGACAGTCTGGACTGGCCGAAATCGTTCAGCGTCGGCCCGATGTGGTTTTACTGGACCTCGGTTTGCCGGACATGGAAGGCATAAAAGAGCTGCGACGTTTGCGAGAATGGTCAGACGTGCCGGTCTTAATTCTCTCTGTGCGCGACGATCCTGATGAAAAGGTCGCAGCCCTCGACGCCGGGGCAGATGACTATGTGACAAAGCCATTCGACACCGCGGAATTATTGGCTCGCGTCCGCGTGGCGCAACGCCGCTCGCTCACGGAAACTGGTGAGCCGGTTTTCAACTCCGGACCGCTCTGCGTCGATTTCGCGGCGCGCCAGGTGAAGATCGATGGCGAGGAGATCAGGCTAACGCCCACCGAGTACTCATTGTTGCGTGTGCTCGCGCAGAACGCCGGAAAAGTTGTAACTCATCGGCAATTGCTTCGCACCGTCTGGGGAGAAAAGGCCGAAAGCCAGGCGCAGTATCTTCGCGTTTATGTCACCCATTTGCGCAAAAAGCTCGAGGCCTACGAGAACGCCCCGCGGCTCATCAAAACAGAAGTCGGAATCGGGTACCGCCTTTCGGTGGAGAACCAATAGATGCGCGCGGCGGTCGTGAACCGTTAACAATCTTTTAACGTTTCAGAGGAAGATTTTAATTAGCGGCCGCGCCCAAGGCCAGGCGATGTTTTTGGGATGAAAGAGATCGTGGTCATATTCGTCCAAACGCGAGACGTGAACCTGCCGGCTGGAGAGGCGCTAGGCGCTGCCAAGACAAATCGCGCAGACAAATTGATCATCGATAATGATTCAGCGCAGCCGTTTTGGACTTGGTTTATCGAAAACCCACGGCCCCGTTCTTCTTCCAGATCTTGCAGTAGTCTTGCGGGGTTGACTCTCGCAACGTGAGGCCTCCTCCCGCGAAGGTGGTTGGGTCGGCACCTTCTACGCCGTTCTCGTTTATCAGCTAGCCGAACTTATCAGTCGACAACTCCTTGATAAGACTGGCGCGAAGCGCGGACGACTTCAACGTCATGCTTGGACTTGCGCGCGGATCGTAATCGTGAGTCGACGAAAATGATACCAACCAATATTAAGCGCCCGCGCAATGTGGATTGGAAACGCGCGGCGGCGATTCTTTACGGCGATTGGGGTACCAGCAAGGCCTACGTGATCGGGCTCGCGTTCGCCGTCGCCGGTTACTCATCGTTTTGGTTGATCGCGCCAATGTGCGTGCTGACCGCTCTGGTCGGCGCGAACTACATGGTCATCTGCCGGCTCTATCCGGATGGTGGCGGCGTTTACGCGAGTGTCCGTCATCGCAGCGAAGTTATCTCAATTGTCGGCGCGTTTTTGCTGATCGCAGATTATTTGGTGACGGCCGCAATCAGCGCTCTTTCGGCGTTTCAATATCTTGGCGTACCGCACCCAGAGAAATTCGCCGCCCTCGCAATCCTAATCATTGGGCTCTTGAATTTACTCGGCCCGCGTCACACTGGTGGTCTCGCTTTCCTTATTTCCGTTCCGACGGTGCTGGTCGTGATCGCACTTGGCGCATTCAGCCTTCCTCACCTCGGCGACGCCTGGCGGAACTTGCAGCCGCTCCACGGGTCATTCGGCAAAAACTGGGCGGCGTTCGTCGGAATCGTGCTCGTGCTCTCCGGCGTTGAAGCTATCGCTAATGCGACCGGGGTAATGAAACTCGATTCCGGCAGCACCGATGCTAACCCTAGCGTCACAAAAACATCTACACCCGCAATTTTGATCGTGATGATCGAGGTTTGTGTGTTCACCGCATTGCTCGGGCTTGCGATGCATGCGCTGCAAGGCCTCAGAATTGTCAATGGCGATGTGAACGCGCCCGGTGCCGAAGGTGTGCGCGATTACATGCTGCGCTATATGGGACAAGTATTCGTCGGCGGCGCGTTCGGTCACGCATTCGGCTTCGTCATCAGCATTGTATTCGGCCTACTTCTGCTCTCCGCCGTCAACACCGCGATTGTGGATCTGATCACGATCCAGTTCCTCATGTCGCGTGACCGCGAGATTCCAAAAATTTTCCAGCGGCTCAACCGCTGGGGCGTGCCCCGTTTCGGCATGGCTCTCGCCACTATCGTGCCGATGTTGCTGGTGCTTCTCGTCAAAGACATGGCCGGGTTAGCTGATCTGTACGCGTGTGGCGTCGTGGGTGCGATCGCCACCAATCTTGGCGCAACCGCGACGGATCGGAAGTTGTCGATCAAAAGCTGGGAACGCCTGCTCATGTTCACCACCCTTGTAGTAATGGCCGCGATCGAAATATCGCTGCTGCTTGATAAACCGAATGCGCGTTACTTCGCCGTGACGATTCTCGCAGTCGGTTTGATTCTACGCGGTCTTGTGCACGAACGCCGGATGAAAAAGGAAATTCTCCCCGCTCTTGCGCCTCAAAAGCTCGATGCAGGTATCGCGCCTGTATCGGTCGCGCCCGACGCGCGAACCGAATCAGCAGAATCGATTCTGTGTGCTGTCCGCAGCGCGGGGCGCACGCTCGACTTTGCGCTGCGTGAGGCGCGCGAAACGGGACGGCGGCTTTACCTGCTCTTTGTGCGCGAGCAGCCGTTCATGACCGAACAAGACACGAAACGTAAATGGCAGGAGGATAAGGAGGCGAGCGAAATCTTCGCCGACGCCAAACGCAAATCGGAGAATGTCACTCCTATGTTCTGTTATGCTGTCAGTCCATCGGCGGCCGAAACGATTGTGGACGTTGGCGCAACGCTCGGAGTGTCGCGGGTCATTCTCGGCGCACCCCAGCGCCACGCCCTGATGAATCTTCTTCGCGGCAATGTCATTCGCGAAGTGTCCAACTCACTACCCCAAGACATCGACCTGCTGGTCTATGCTTGAAGATGCGCGAGCACTTCGATCTCGGCGGTTTGCGGGAACATGTCGAGCGGCGTGACCGATTCGATGATGAATTTCTCCCGCAACTCTTTTAGGTCGCGCGCGAGCGTCGGCGGATTACACGAGACGTAGATCAACGTTTGCGGCGCGAGATTGATGATCGCGTTTCGCACACCGGCGCTCAGCCCCGTCGCGGGAGGATCGACAATGAGCGTGGTAGGGGCGATTGACCTCAATCGCCCGGTGGACGTGTCGTCCCCACGCGTCGGGCGGTTCAGGTGAACCGCCCCTACCTTTTGCAATTCAGTTTCCACGTCGCCCGCGATATACGTCTCCTTCTCGCTCGCGTTCTCTTTCGCGGCGGCGATTGCGAACCGGTCCCAATCAATCGCAATCACACGCTCAAACTTGTCAAGCAACGACTTTGCGAAAAACCCGGCGCCGCAGTACGCGTCGATTAGCAGTTCCTGATTTCCTGGAACGAGATCGACAATTAAATCGCGCAGCGCCTGTGCGACTTCGTCGTTTATTTGCGAGAACACTCGCGGCTCCGTTGAAGCGCGCAGGGTGTAATGCCCGTCGCGCACGTACTCTTGTCCGCGTAACTCCGCTAGCGCGCGATTGACCTCGTCGCGCGAGATCGGGCAATGCTCGACATCAATCAAACGATGCGAATCGCGGCGAAAAAAACCGATCACGCCATCCTGCGCGTGCACAGTGATGCGGTTGCGATACGCGTACTGCTTAGGCGATGGGATTATCGGCCGCATCGGAACGTCCTTGATCTTCCCGATTCGCTGGAGCGCATCGCGCACCTGTCGCCATTTAATCGCCAGCTGATGTTCGTAATCGATGTGTTGATATGCGCAGCCGCCGCATCGGCCGAAATATGGGCACTGCGGTTCCGCCCGATGAGGCGAACTTTCTTTAACTTCGACCAACTCCGCTTCGGCGAATTGCTTCTTTTCCCGGACGATTTCGGCAGAAACGATCTCGCCCTCGATGGTGTAAGGAACAAAGACGGCTTTGCCCCGTTCCCGCCCGACGCCTTTTCCGCCGAAGGCGATGTCTTCGATTCTCACATCGACAATGCGCATTGATTAACAGCCTGCTTTAGATGGGTGTCCCTGCCAACCAAACGCTGAGATACGGTTTTGAAACGCCAAAGCGCGGTGTTAATGAGACGTCGCAGCTGTCACATGACCGCTAAGCGCCCGTTCGATGGCGGCTTCGAGGTTGTCGAGCTTGATGGGTTTGATGAGATGCTCGGAAAAGCCAGCCTGCAAACTTCGTTCGATATCGCCGTTGTTCCCGAAACCGCTGATCGCAATTCCAGGAATATTGGAGATCGCGCGCAATTGCATCATCAGATCCATGCCGCTTCCATCGGGGAGAGCAATATCGCTGATGAGCAGGTCGAACTTGCTGCGCACAGCTGCTTCCATCGCAGAGCGAACATTGTGAGTCGCCGCCACGAGATGTCCGCGCCGGACAAGCAATTTCTCCAAGGCAGCGCACGTATCCTCATGATCGTCGACGAGCAGAATTTTCAAACCGTGCTGCGAAATTTCAGTGCTTGGTTTGGGAGGGACCGTGGCTGCTTCCGCAGGCGACAGCGTTGGCATCGAGAAAATGAATGTTGATCCGCGATTGGGTCCGTCGCTTTGCGCAGTAAGTGTTCCTCCGTGCGCCTGCGCGAGAGATTTTGAAATGGCCAGCCCCAGACCGAGCCCGCCAAAGCGGTGCTCAAACGAGCGTTTGCCCTGTTCGAATGGATCAAAAATGCGCTGCATGACCTCCGGCTCCATGCCAATGCCGGTATCGCGGACGTTAATAGTTAAAACTGTTTCCGACGGATTCTGAGAGGAGATGACGATCTCTCCTTCCTGCGGCGTGAATTTGATGGCGTTCTTGAGCAGGTTCCAGATTATTTGCTGAAACTTTGCCGCGTCTGCCGCCACGTGATGCGTATTCGCCTGCAAACCGAGATGGACCCGAAGCCTTTTCGACTCGACCTCTGCGCGGCACATCTCCACGACGTTTGAGATAGCCAAATGCGTATCGACCGGAACGAACCGCATTTGCATTTTGTCTCTGGTGATCCGTGTGAAATCGAGCAAGTCATCGATGAGCTGCGTTTCCAATTCGATATTGCGACGAATCATCGCCAGGGCAGATTTCATCTCGTGAGTTTGCGCCGGCTCGGTCTCAAGAGCTTGCAATGCGGACACGACGGGAGTCAGAGGCGTGCGGAGTTCGTGCGACAGCATCGCCAGGAAATGATCTTTTGTACGATTAGCAGTTTCCACGACCGACTTTTGCTGCTGAAGCTCTTCCTCGATGCGCCGTCGCTCGGCCATACCGGCTGAAAGCGCCATAACTGTAATTGTCAGCACTGCTATCCACGATTGGAGGGCCAGCAGCGACTGATTTTCTGTTTCCCTAACGAAGGGTCCAAAGCGATGCAGCGTTCCCCATACCGCGATTGCGGATAGGATGAAAATTCCAGTGGCCGTTTCGCGTTGAGTGAATCGGAAGGCGGTCCAAATCACAATGGGCCCGAGAATGAACGCGATCGGATAAGTTCGAGCGGAAATTTCAAACTGCCCGCCGAAGACGATCACGCTCAGCACTACCAGCAACAGCAGGAGCGCCCCGACTTCCGCGGCTTCCTTTTTATTCCACCGTCGTTTTGAAGGAGTGCTCCAGAGGAGAACCAAAGGCGCAAAAACAAGGTCGCCTGTCGCGTCGCCGAGCCACCACGTAAGCCAGATCGCGCCGTAGTTCGCCCAATCGGCAAAGCCCGCCACCGCGAGGCTGGTCACGCCGAACACCGGACTGACTATCGTGCTGACCGCTGCAGCAAGAGCGAACTTGAAAACTCCTACTGGTCGATCAAAAACGTTTTTGCCACCCGCGAATCGATTCACCAGCAATGCGCCGGCTATCGCCTCAAGTGTGTTGCCAGCAGCAATGGCAACCGATGTGGCGATGTCTCCCGCGGTCGTGAGGTTTACCAGAAACGCACCGACAAGAATCGCCGGCACCACCCGGTAGCCGAGCAGAAGTATCGCGCCCAGCGCGATTCCTGCCGGCGGCCACACCGGCGACGCGCTCGCGTGCAATGACGCAAGCATCAAGCCGACTTTACCCGCAATGATGTAAATGATCGCCAGCGAGCCGATGAGCGGCAGGGTGGGAAAACGTCGCGATTGCATGGTCTCAACCGCCTTAGCTTCAGCAAGCTTGACGCTGACACTAACGCGGGTCAAGACGCCCTAATTCGTGCTAAGTTCCAAAACGCTTGCCCGCACTCAAGCGATTACGCGCGAGAGCGCGAGTTCCCGAGAGTTGCTCCGCGTTAACACGGCGAGCAACCGTGCAACGATGCTCAGACAATCGAAAAACGCCCTTCGCTACAGCAGCGGGACGCTAATTGAAATCGTGGTGCATATCCCGCACGTAGGGGTATTTCGATTCGTTGCCAACTTCAGGCGGAAATTCCGCGTAGCCGGCGTGAATGTAAGGAATGTCCGATGGCAGCAACGGCTGATAGCTGTCGTGCCATATTGGAAACGGAAAAGTCAGGATCTCAATGAGACCGGCAACGTGACGCGCAGCTGAGCGCCCCAGTCCGCGCCAAACGCCATAACCGGCCCCGGCTGAATTGCCTTCCGTTTGGTTGATTTGATTGACGGTCACAAAGAACTCAGTCGGAGCGATCACAAGGTTCGAGATACCGCGACCGAGTTTGCGGGTTGGACCATAATCGTTCCCTGGCGGATCTTGAATATCGGCGAAAGCTCCGATGGCAAGGCCAACGACCGCAGCGAAGGCAAGAATAGTTTTCATAGGCGCTCGCAAGCAGTTAAATGATTCCGAACAGCAAAGGCAATACTTTATTTTTGGGGTTCGGGCGCAGTGCCATTCTTCGTTTTCAACATGGAAAGCCAGACGGTAACTCCCAAAATAAGAACAATGATTCCCAGCGAGACGACTCGGGGCAACGGCAGGTATTCTGCGGTAATCATTTTCAAGCCGACGAATCCGAGCACCAATGCCAGTCCGGTTCTGAGATAAATGAAACGGTTCATCAGACCTGCCAGCAGGAAGTAAAGCGATCGCAGGCCAAGGATCGCGCAGATGTTCGACGTATAAACAATGAATGGGTCTTGAGTAATGGCGAAGATCGCCGGAATCGAATCCACTGCGAACGCCAGGTCCGTCATTTCAATCACGATCATGGTCAGAGCAAGCGGCGTTAACATCCAGCGGCCATCCACGCGCACCTTGAAGTCTTGGTTGTGGAATTCATGGGTGATCGGAAGAATCCGGCGCAAGAACCGCATCACGCGCGTTTCCCTGAAATCGTGCGGCAGATGTTTCCCGAAAAGCATGCGCGCTGCGGTGATCAGGAGGAAAAGACCGAAGATGTACAGAACGAAATGAAACCGCTGTACCAACGCGATGCCGAACAGGATCATGGTGCCGCGCATAATCAGAGCGCCAATAATCCCCCAAACCAACACCCTGTGTTGTGCGCGAGGTGGAACCCGGAAATGCGTGAAGATGAGCACGAACACAAAAATGTTGTCCATGCTCAGGGAGTACTCGATCAGATAGCCGGTAAGAAAATCGAGCCCGTGATGTGGGCCTTTGATGCGCCAAACCACGGCGTTGAACGCGAGCGAGACAATGATCCAAACGACGCTGCGTCGCGCCGCAGCGGCCATGCTCAGTTCACGACCGCGCAGATGAAACGTGAAGAGGTCGACGCCAATGGCGACGAACACGCCAACATGAAAAGCGACCCAGAACCAGATGCTCGTCGTCACTCGGGGCAGGGTTTCATGCGCAAAGCCGTGCGGCAATCGCAAATTGCGCGACGCGCCGATGCGACCTATACGTCACGGGTACGCATTTGTCCCATCAATGGATGCTGAATTAGAAAAACTGGTCGAAGCTGGCAAGCTCACTACGAAATCTGCAGGCCAACTGGAAAACTTAAAACCGGGTACATTTTGCCTGCACAAAAGTTGGGGATTCGGTCGGGTCCGGGAATGGAACCTGTTGCTAAATCAAATCGTCATCGATTTTGCAACCAAGAAGTCTCATCCCATGCAGGCGCAATACGCTGCTGAGAACCTTACACCGCTTGCAGAGAAACATTTTCTAGTCCGAAAGGCGACGGAAATCGCATCAGTCAAGAATCTGGCCAGGGAAGATCCGGTCGCACTGGTGCAGAACATTCTGGAAAGTTTGGACGGCAACGCCAGCGCGCAGCAGATCGGGGAATGGTTGATTGGCGATGTCTTCACCGAAGCGGAATGGAAACGCTGGTGGGAATCAACCAGGAAAGCGCTCAAGGCGAACGGCGCGTTCTCCATCCCTGCAAAAAAGACCGAGCCAATCCAAATCCGCGGCGAAGGAGTGTCGCACGCCGACGAGCTGCTCGCGGCGTTTAACAAAGCGCGACAGCCGAAGCAGCAAATCGCGGCGGTCGAGCAAATCATCAAATCGCACGAGCAATTCAAGGAACCTGAGAAACAGCTTCAGCCGATTGTCATAGCGATTGAGAACGCGGCGGCGCGCAACCAGAAATTGCATCCCGAGCTGGCGTTTGAACTCATCATCGCCCGGGACGATTTGCTCGTGCGTGTTCCGTCACTGCACACCACGCACGTCGGTCTGACTCTTTCCAAATTGGTCCTCGACGAGGAGAAGCGGCTGACATCGATCCTGCCAAACTTGCCAGCGGCGAAAGAGAAACGCGTGTTGCAAGCGCTGCCAACCGCGCTTGGCCCCGGGTGGACCGAGCGCGCGCTGCGCCTGATGGAAGCCACTCACGGCCGAATGGTGGCGCAAATTCCGCGCATTCTGAACGAAGCCGGGCAGCACGCCGAGCTTCGGACAATGCTCGAGCGAAGCATTCGCGAGCATTCTGCCACGAGCGAGATGCTAATTTGGTTGTGCAGCGAAAAGGAAGATTGGGACGAGCTGGTCAACCCAGATTTGCTCTGGGCGATCCTCGCCGCCCTCGAGCGCGAACAGCACAATTCCTCCGGCCGCGCCAGCAAGTTACAGCGGGCGCTGGTTGACGACCGTGAGTTGCTTGGAGAAATGTTCAGGAAAACCGATGTCGGTCTGGCGCGGGACGCAATGCGGCGTCTCCAGTTAACGCCGTTGTTCGATGAGCTGACCAAACGCTCGCTTCTGGCGCGGATGGTAAAACTCTACCCCGAACTGGAAAGCATGATCGCCGGCGCAGAACCGCAGGAAAAGGCCGCGGCGCTGATCGTGTCCTGGAGCAGTTTGGAAAAACGGAGGGCCGAACATGAAGAGCTGGTGAAAGTAAAAATTCCCGAGAACAGCAAGGAGATCGCAATTGCCAGATCGTACGGCGATCTAAGCGAGAATTTTGAATTCAAAGCAGCCAAGCAAATGCAAAGCGTGCTGATGCGCCGCAAAGCTGAATTGGAACAGATGCTGCACGATGCGCGTGGCACTTCGTTTGAAAATCCGGACACGTCGCGCGTGTCCATCGGCACAATCGTCCGACTGCGTAACGACGCGACGAACGAGGAAGAAACCTACACGATCCTCGGCGCGTGGGACGGCGATCCCGATCGCCACATTATATCGTACCAAACCGCCATCGGCCAGGCGCTCCTCGGTCATGAAGCAGGCGAAACCGTCTCCCTGAACACGGAGCACGGGGGCGCGCAATTCACGATCGTCTCAATCCAGCCCGCGCCCACAGACGACACGATGCCAATCGCCGCTTCCGGAGCGGAAACGGCTGCGGAAACGGCCGCCGCGAAATAGGCGCATTGCGTTTTGTTGTCGCGCAGGATTCAGGGTGTGCAGCAAAAACGGCTCTGCTAAATCAGCAGTTCGTACGAGAGGATGCTCAGGCAATAGATTGCCGCCGTTTCAACTCGCAGAATAATTGGGCCGAGTGTGATTGGTTCGCAGCCATGACGACGCGCCAACGCAAGCTCCGCAGGCGTAAAATCGCCCTCGGGCCCGACAAGCATTAATACGCTTCGCGGACGATCACCATGCTGGCTCAAATACGTTTCCAGAATTTTCTTTAAGTTCCGCGCGTCAGGCTGGAGCGACCCGACGAGGCGAAGATCGAATGGCTGCTCCGAAGTCGAAAAAAATTCTGCTAATTTTTTCGGAGGGTGCACGCGGGGCAGCCAGTTTTGGCCGCACTGCTTGGCGGCTTCAATCGCGATCTGCTGCCATCTTATCTGTTTTTGCGCGGCGCTGTCGGAATCGATTTGCACGACGGTGCGATCGGAAATGATCGGCGCGATTTCAGCGGCACCGATCTCGACTGCTTTCTGGACAATCAGCTCCATGTTCTTCCCTTTTGGGATTGCCTGCCCCAGGACGATTCGGGATTGCAGTGGAGGTGTCTCCGCTTCGTGCAATTTTCGCAGCTCAATTTCGTCGCCGGCAAGACTCGCAATTTCCGCAGTAAGCTCGCGGCCTCGGCCATTGAACAGGACAAGCTTCTCTCCTGCTTTCAGTCGTAGGACGTCGCGCGCGTGGTGCGCCTCGGAACCACGCAAGGCGACTGCATGAGAGTCCCAGTTTTCCGGCGAAACGTAGAAGCGATGCATGGAACCTATGGGACCGATGCGACCTATGAGTAGTCAGCGGCGATGAGCGAGTTGAACGCCAGCAGGTCTGTGAGCGCTTTGCTGATCGGCAGCTGTACGTTGCGCTGTTGCAAAGCAGCAAGGACGCTTTCTGTAGGAATATTTCCAATAAGTGCGTCCTGCGCGAACGGACAGCCGCCGAGCCCACCAATTGCCGAATCAAAGCGGCGGCAACCTGCGTCGTACGCCGCGAGAACTTTTGCTACGGCTTCGCCCGGCGTGCTATGAAGGTGCACGCCGATATCGGAATCAGGGTACTTGCTGCTCACCGATTCGAACACACGATGAATCAAATCAGGACTCGCCAACCCGACGGTGTCGGCGAGTGAAATGTTTCGTACACCGAGGCCGACCAGTTTGTTCACTGCCTCGCCAACTTTCATCTCATTCCACGGATCGCGGTACGGATTTCCGAATGCCATCGAAATGTAAGCCACAGTACTGAGTCCCGCGGCATCGCCTCTTGTTTTAATCAATGCCAAAAGGTTGTAGCATTCTTCGACTGTCTGATTCTGGTTTTTGCGCAGAAACGTCTCAGATACTGAGCAGGGGAAGCCCAATGTCGAAATCCCATTGGCGGCGATGGCGCGCTCAACGCCTTTTTCGTTCACCACGATCCCAATGATCTCGACATCGTTAGGCAGGTCGATTTGTTCCAGCACTTTTTCGCTGTCGGCCATTTGCGGAACCGCTTTGGGCGAAACAAAGCTGACCGCATCGATGTGTTTGAATCCCGCGTCAATCAGGGCACGCAGGTAACGGGTTTTCAGGCCGGTGGGAATTTGACGGCTGAGGCCCTGCCACGCGTCGCGTGGGCATTCGATCAGTGTAACGGCGTTGCGAACCACGGAATTGCGGCGCTCATTTAAAGAATTCCTTTGCGCGGTCGAAGAAACTTTTGCGAATTGGAGTGTTTTCATCGCCGCAAAGCGCGGCGAACTCCTCGAGCTTGCGGCGTTGCTCCGGATTCAGGCGCGAGGGCACCTCCACAATTAGCCGCGCGAACAAATCGCCGTGACTGCGGCCGTTCACGTTTGTTATGCCTTTTCCACGGAGCTTGAACATTTGTCCGCTTTGCGTGCCCGCGGGGACTTTAACATGGGCCTTGCCTTCAAGCGTTGGCACGTCGACCTCGCCGCCCAATGCCGCAACGGAAAACGGGATCGGCACGTCGCAATACAAATCGTCCGCTTCGCGATGGAAGATGTTGTGCTCCTTGACGTGGACCACCACATACAGGTCGCCCGCTGCACCGCCGCCGATGCCGGCCTCGCCGTTTCCCGGCGAACGCAATCGTGTGCCTTCTCGGATTCCACGAGGAATTTTCAGCGTTATCCGGCTTGATTTTTCCACGCGACCTTCGCCGCGGCATTTCTGGCACGGTTTTTCGATGATCTCACCAGCGCCATGGCAGCGGGGACATGCTTGCGAGATATGAAAAAATCCGCGCGAGCTGATCACCTGACCGCGGCCGCCACACGTAGGACAACTCACCTGGCGCGAGCCCGGTTCAGCGCCGGTGCCGTGGCATTTGTCGCAGCTGTCGAGCTTCTCAATTTCAATCGTCTTCTCTGCGCCAAAAGCCGCCTCCTCCAGCTTGATCTCCATGTCGTAGCGCAGATCCGCTCCGCGACGACGATCGTCCGTGCGGTCGCGGGGCCCGCCGCCGAAGAACGTCTCGAAAATTCCTCCGCCAAATCCGCTCCCGCCGAAGACTTCACGGAAAATTTCAAAGGGATCATGGAAACCGCCGCCCCCGAAACCAGCGCCGCCCTGCGCGAACGCAGCGTGGCCAAAGCGATCGTACGCCGCGCGTTTGTCCGGATCCATGAGCACGTCGTACGCTTCGCCCAGTTCCTTGAATTTTTCCTCGGCGTGCGGGTCGTCCGGATTTTTGTCCGGATGAAACTTTACGGCGAGTTTTCGATAGGCGCGTTTGATTTCCTCATCGGCGGCATTTCGTCCGACGCCTAGCACTTCGTAATAATCGCGTTTGTCGGTGGCCATGGAGCGACTAGTCCTATCTGACGTATGCGACTAACAGGCGAAGCAAGCAAGAACGCTCACTTCTTCGCAGGACCGCTGGAAACAATCACGCGCGCAGGTCGCAGCAGACGATCCTTAAACCGATAGCCTCGCCGGGCCTGGCGGACGACCGTTCCTTCCGGAGACTCGCTTGGCTCATGCCCAATCGCTTCGTGCAGGTTGGGATCGAACTTTTTGCCCTCGGCCTCGATCGCTTCAAGCCCATTTTCTGCAAGTAAATTGTTTAGCTGTTTTTGAACGAGGACCATTCCGGAATAGATCGGCGATCGGTCACCCTCCGTTTTCGCGGCTGCCAGACCAAGTTCAAAATTATCGAGAATTGAAACCAACCGCTGGAGCAAGGCACTGTTGGCGTATTTGACCGCATCTTCTTTCTCGCGCGCGGCGCGTTTTTTGTAGTTCTCGAAATCAGCCTGGCTGCGCAACGCGAGGTCGCGGAACCGGTCAAGATCGGCTTGCAAGCCGGCCATTGCATCTTCGGAGTCGATGCCGCCGGCAGGCCCGGGTGGGGACGCCCCTGTTACCTGCGCTGATGAATCTTCGTCCTGTTCAGGGGAAGGAATCTTTTTCATGTTTTGCGGATTGCGATCAATGTCATGTCATCATTTTGCGGGACGGAACCGGTAAACTCCCGCACGTCCTCGATGATCCTCTTTACAATCGCTTGGGCGCCATCGTTTGCGCTGGCGCGGACCGACTGCATCATCCGATCAACGCCGAATTCGTCTTCTTCGGAGTTAAGCGTCTCGGTCACACCGTCGGTGTAGAGAACGAGGCAATCGTTGCGCTCGAGCGGTACCGCGAAATCAACGGTTAGCCTATCGAACACGCTTCCGCTGTCAATTCCTACCACCATTCCCGGCGATTTTACTGGCGTTACGGTTTCCGACTGCCGCTTGTACCACAACGGCGCATCGTGCCCGGCGCGCGCGAGCGTGACGCCATCGTGCTGATGATCGAGTATCAAGTAGGCCATGCTGATAAACATGTCTTCTTTGATGTCCGGATAAAGTTGCCGGTTCACCTTTCGTAAGACATCCGCGGGAGACGGGTTCCGAGCCGCCTCCGCCCGCAACACGCTGCGGCAGATTGCCATGATCAGCGATGCAGGCACGCCTTTGCCGGAGACGTCTGCGATCGCGACGCCGAGCCGTTCTTGATCGACTTGGATGTAATCGAGATAATCGCCGCTTACCTGGCGGGCAGGCACATTGATCCCGCTGATCTGAAATCCATTGATTGCCGGCGCTTCCGATGGGAGGAGGATGCTCTGAATGTCTCGCGCGATTTCGAGGTCGTGATCGAGCCGTTTCTTTTCATTCGCCATCGAATAAATGATCGCGTTGTAGAGCGCAAAAGCGGATTGTTCAGCGATCGATTTAAAAACGACAAAGTCAGCCTGCGGAAACGGCGCACCCATCGGGCCGTTGGCCAGCGCCAGCACGCCGAGATCCTGATCTCCATACCGCAGCGCCGTGGCCATGACCGACACGCTGCCAAAGGCGCTTCCGCGCAACTTCGCCAATTCCGGCGCCTCAGAAAACTCATTCAGACACACAGCCTGACTTGTTTGCCAGACCTGCCCAATCATCCCTTCGCGCGGAGCAACCGTATGCAGTCGCAGGAAAGTCTCCAGAGCGACAGGGTTCGCAGCCGCTTGTTGCAAAATGTTTGGGGGAACATCGATCAAGGGTGGGCAACCCTTCGAGATGAACGCGGGCGTAAGCTTGCCGCCGGTGCGATCGGTCACGTAAAGCGCGCCGCCGTGTGCATCCAGAATGCGCACCGCCCCCTCGACGATGAGTCGATGCAGTTCCTGGGGTCGAATCGTCTCCCGGAAGGCCTCGCCTAGACCGTGCAGGAAATCGAAGACGAGGGTTTCCTCGACTTGGATTTCCTCATGGGAGCGTTCAAGTTTGCGAATTCGCCGCGTCTGAAGGTACGCAGTGATCCCCCACCCGGCCAAAGACGCGACAAGCAGTCCAAGGAGAAGAGTCGGCCACATTGCGCAGGGCCAGCTTACTTCGAAGACGTCTCGTGATGAAGGTCTTGTCTTAGGAAATCGAGAACGTCCTTAAAGCGAAAGATATTTTCCGGCGCTGCCTCGCAAAGCGCTTCGTGTGCTTCCAGCATCGTTTCTGCCTGCTCCATTTTTCGGGAATTTGGTGACTGCTCTTTGGTGGCTTGGTCGAGCGCTTCACATTCAGGGGCGCTGGCGCCATCGCTCCGAATGTCGAATATCTGATCCAGTCCAAGCCCGGAGAGGAGTTGTTGGCTTCGGTTTCCACAATGAACGATGTGAAGATGGCCGTGGCCGAGTTCCTTTAACCGCAACGCTACGCTCGCCATCGTTCCCATGAATGTGGAATCCATCATGGCGCAATCCGCCAGGTCCACTACAAATTCGCGATAGCCGCGGTCCAACATTTCGCGCGCGAACTCCTTGAGGTTGCCACTATTGAGGAAACTACCCTTCCCCTCCACTTTCACCCATACGGTCGACCCCCTTACCCCAACTTGAATAGATGAGTCCACAGTTGCTCTTTCAAACGATACCAGCCCGAAACCCATGCTGTCAAACCTGGCGGGCCGTTCTCCCGCCAACTGATTCGTATCGCAGCCCATAAAGAGCCGCATCGCTGGCAACGGCGCTATCGCCGGGTCACAAGCGAAGAAGAAAATCGAAGCCCGCGGCGGCCAGAATTTACTCCCACAGAAACGAGCGATTCTCCGCCACGATTGCGCCGTTCGCGATCAGTAAGCAGCGCCACGCAATCACCCGGCCATCGTCAAAATAGTCGTCTCCGATCACTTTGAATTCCGTCTTACGAGTGCCGCGCACGTTTCGGTATGTGATCTCCTGCGCCTGCACGTGTTCGTGCAATTTCTCCTGCCGATACTCTAGACGCACGGTGACATCCGAGGGGCGTTTAGTTCGCCAAAAGAAATCGAAGTAATCGCCAAAACGCTGGCGCCGATCAAGCGCCGTCACCGCGCCGTAGAGTCGGTATTGCCTTTCAAAAGTGATGGGAGCGTCCTGAAGTGTCGCAGTTTTCTGGCCCGGCGAATTTGACTTCGCGCCAAGGCTGCTCGTCCCGTGCGCTCGCTCACTGGCCTTTGGCGCTTTCTCACTTAAGAAGAAGAGTTTGGTTTTGCGAAACTCGAAGTCTTTGTCCAACGCGACTGGCAACGGCGTTACTTTTTCGACGACCTTCGGTTCTTCACGGGTGCCCTTGCCGAGAACGGAAAGAGTCAAAAAGGTCAAAACGAAAACTGTGGCGGCAAACCTCATTCTCGTAATAAAGCGGCGCCTTCAAGCAGGTGTCAACGCGCAACGCATGGGTCGCATTGACCTCACGAGCGCCATGGAACTCGCCCGGATTTGGAAGTAATTTTTGACGTGGTTGAAGTTCGCTATGAACGCGGCGTTTACCTGCCGCAGCAGGATTTCTGGCTCGATCCATGGGACGCAAAACGTTTCGCGTTCGTTTCGCACGCGCATGGCGACCACATCGCACCGCACAAGGAAGTTGTCGTCTCTGAGCGCACAGCGCACCTGATGCATGTCCGTCTGCCGGGTTCGCGCATCGAGCACGCGCTGCCATTTGGGGAAAAGCGATGTACTCGCGGTCTCGAACTGATGTTGATACCTGCCGGGCACATCTTCGGTTCAGCGCAGTGCCTTCTTTTCGCCGGCGACGAGACGCTGCTCTACACAGGCGATTTCAAACTGCGTCCAGGGAAATCCGCGGAGCAAGCAGAGTGGCGTCAGGCCGATACGCTTGTCATGGAGACAACGTTCGGGCGTCCGCGCTATCGCTTTCCGCCGACGAAAGAGGTCATCGATACGATGGTCGCTTTTTGCCGCGAGACGATTGACGACGGTGAGGTGCCCGTCCTGCTGGGCTATTCGTTAGGCAAAGCGCAGGAAATTCTCTGCTCGCTCGAGGGTGCCGGTTTAACCCCGATGCTTCATGGCTCGGTTTATCAGATGACCCGCATCTACGAACAGCTCGGCCAATCCTTTTGCAAATACCTGCGATACAATGGGAATGACGTTGCGGGAAAAGTTTTGATCTGCCCCCCGAGCGCAAACCGCTCTCACATGCTGGAGAAAATTCCGCGCAAACGTGTTGCGTTGATCAGTGGGTGGGCCGTTGATCCTGATGCGGTGTATCGTTATCAGGTAGACGCAGCCTTTCCTCTGTCGGATCACGCGGATTATGACGATCTGCTTCGATACGTCGAATTGGTGCAGCCGCGCCGAGTATTTACGCTGCACGGTTTTGCCGCAGCGTTTGCAACCGATCTTCGCGCGCGGGGCGTAGAGGCGTGGGCGTTGAGTGAAGAAAACCAAATGGAGCTGCACTTTAGAGGCAGAGAAAAAAGACTGGAATCTCTTCCGAAACCTGTCGGAACACCGGCGGACCCAGGCCAGCCAACGTCGCAGTCTAAATCTGAATTTGATGAATTTGCCAAGCTAGGTGAAGCCATTGCGGCGACTCCGGCAAAATTGGAGAAGATTCGGTTGTTATCTGATTACCTGCGCGGCCTAACAAGCGAGCACCTTCGGACTGTGACTACGTATTTAACTGGAAGAGCATTTGCCCAAAGTGATCCGCGGATATTGCAGGTGGGATGGGCGGTAATCTTCCGCGCGCTGCAGGACGCGACCAAAATCGGCGATGGCGAATTTCATCGCATTGCGGGCAAACACGGCGATGCTGGTAAAACTGCATTCGAGGTTCTCGATGGGCGAACAGCGCCGCAGCTATTCGGCATTCTCGAATCGGCCGAGTTGTTTCAAAATCTCTACCGCGCGCGCGGTCCGATCGCCAAGGCAAAGCTGCTGCAAGAGCGATTTTCGATGTTGTCCGCGCGCGAAGGCGAGTACGTCGTCAAGATTTTGACCGGCGATCTGCGAATCGGATTGCGCGAGGGTTTAGTGGAGGAAAGCATCGCCAGGGCATTTGATGTTCCGCTCGAAGAAGTGAAACGGGCCAACATGTTGTTAGGCGACATCGGTCAAACCGCGCTACTCGCTTCACGAAAAGAACTTCACAAAGCCGAGCTATCGATGTTCCGTCCCATTAAATGCATGCTCGCCACTCCAGAACCATCCGCAGATGCTGCTTGGAGTCGCTTGATTGCAGCCGCTGGCGATGACTGCAGCCAACCAGGATCATCGATCGCGGCTACCGTGTTTGTTGAGGACAAATTCGACGGCATTCGCGCACAGCTTCATCGCAGCAAAGACAGGGTCGAAATTTTCTCGCGCGATTTAAGGCGAATTACTGGTCAATTCCCGGAGCTCGCCGAACAAGCCGTGAAGTTCAACCAGGAGCTGATCGCGGACGGCGAAATTATCGCTTTTGCAGAAGGCCGACGACTGACGTTCTTCGATTTGCAAAAACGGCTGGGGCGTAAGAACGAGAATGCAGACATGTTTGCAGGAGCAGCGGCGGATGTTCCGGTCGCGTTTGTAATTTTCGATCTTCTCTGGATGAATGGGCGCTCGCTGTTGAGAACTCCGCTGCACGAACGGCGGAAACAACTCGGTAAACTTGTACTACCGCCGCATTTTCAAAAAGCGAAAGTAACACCAGCGCGTTCTGCAAATGAGATAGAGCAAATTTTCCAAGATGCGCGCCGGCGCTTGAATGAAGGTTTGATGATCAAAGATCCCGAAAGCTTCTATCTACCGGGCACGCGCGGAATGTATTGGTTTAAACTGAAGCGCGAATTGGCCACGCTGGACGTGGTGGTTGTCGCGGCGGAGCTTGGCCACGGCAAGCGCAACCACGTGCTCAGCGATTATACGTTCGCCGTACGGGATGAAAGGAGCGGCGAACTTTTGCCGATTGGTAAAGCCTACAGCGGATTGACAGACGCGGAGATTGCGGAATTAACGGAGCACTTCAAACAGAACACAATCGCCGACCACGGCCGGTATCGCAGAGTGAAACCAGATGTGGTGCTCGAAGTGGCTTTCAATTCAATCCAGCCCAGCACACGTCACGCCAGTGGGCTGGCTCTGCGTTTCCCACGAATCAAGGCGATTCGACGCGACAAGGACCTTACGTCCATCGACACACTCCAGTACGCACGCGAGCTTGCCAGGCACTCGGCAAATTCGCCGAACAATTTCGACAAGAATGCCTAACGAGCGCTACAGATTTACTCTGGCGTCGGCGATGCACTCGGCGAAGCAGCTTCTGTCGGGGTAGTTGTTGCCTGACGACGTGGCAGCGCCCGAGCCGCCCTCATTCTTTGTATCTCTTCCAACTTGCGCTGCCTTTCAGCGAGGCGCTCCTGCATTCGTTGTTCTCGGTCAGCTCGCGCCTGGGAAGGATCTGCAATAAGACCCTTAAGCTCAGGGGGAACGCTTCGCTGGGGTTCGGCGGGAGCGATTCGCGGAACCGCCGGCACTGCCGGTTTCACGGCTACTCTCTCCCGGTCCGCCAAGGCTTTCTCCCGGTCCGCCAATACTTTCTCTCTTTCGTCCAATGCTTTCTCGCGAGCGTCCAACTCTGATTTCCGTTGAGCGAGTTGTTGTTCGGCCGTGGCATCTCGTTTTTGGCACGAGCAAACCAGAGCGAAAGGAATCAGCAACGACAGGACAAGAAGTTTTTTCATATGAGCGGTGGACTGGGTCTTGTTTGGTGGACGAACAAAACGGCGGGCTTGTGCATGTCAAACGAAACTTAACGCTCTTGCGCCTGTGGGGTAGGCGAAGCTGCCGGTCTAACCGCGACCGATTCGACGTCGCCACGCCGAAATCGCTGGAGATTCGCAAAAACAGCCAACATTGCCAGACAAACAATGATAATCAGCATCAACAGCGCAGCGGTTTTTGAAATGCGAGGCGGTTCAGATTTTTCAGCCGTCGTTTCTGGCAAATTCACGCCCCAGTATCCGAGTGAACGTTGCAATCGCAAGGGGGGCTAGTGCACTTCAGTCGAGGTTAGCGCCGCGATTGCCTTCATGACGCGGTCACTTAGCTGTGCGTACAGATTTTTTCCTCCCGGCTCGAGATCGGCTGCGCTGAAGAAAATTGGTTCTCCAATCACGATGGTGATTGGCACAAATCGAAGGCGACCGCCGCCGCGCGGCAGCGCTTCACGAGCACCGAAGATCCGCATGGGCACGACCGGCGCGAGCGTTTTTGCAATCACCAGACCTAATCCCGGCTCGGCTGGTTGCAAGTTGCCGTCGAGCGTGCGCGAGCCCTCTGGAAAAAGCAACACGCCGTTCCCGGCCTGCAAGACGCGAATCACAGCCTTAATGGCGCTGCGATCGACGCCTTCCTGATTGACCGGGATCACGTTCAGCTTTGGCAAGACCCAGCCCAGAAGCGGCACATCGAGAAGCGTTCGCCGCGCCAGAAAATAAATCGCCCGATCGCACGTGGTGCCGGCCAGTGGCGGATCGAGGTAGCTCTGGTGATTCATCGCAAGAATCACTGACCCACTTTGAAGCATCCTCTCCCGATGAATGACGCGAAACCGAAAAAACAATCGGCCAGCCAGCCGGCTTAAATGATAACCAATCCAATAGTAGAAATTCATTCACCGAGCGGGCGCATTCGTGATGTGAATATCGCTACTCGGCAAACCCTTTTGCTCAAGCTGTGTGAGGATTTCGTTCACGACTTGCTCAATCCTAACGTGCGAGGTGTCAATCACGTGCGCATCTTTCGCCGTCACCAATGGCGAAACGGCCCGTGAAACATCCTCGCGATCGCGAATGGCGATTTCGTCGCGCTCGCCTTGTGCGGCACGACGCTTGAGACGCACCTCAGGCGAAGCATCCATGTAGAACTTGTAAGGCGTATCAGGGAAAACCACCGACCCGATGTCTCGTCCCTCGATCACCACGTCATGCCCGTCGGCGCAGTCATGAAGTTTCTGTGAGACGATCTGGCGGACCCGCGGCAATCTGCTGACGCGGGATACCGTTTCGTTCACACGATCATCACGCAAATGGTCCGAAGGATCCACGTCATCCACCAGAATGCGCGATTCGCTGTCATGAACAGTGCAGCTAAGTGCCGCTGAATCCAGCGCATCTGAAATGAGATCGTTCTCCTCTGGACGGATGTTTTTTAGCAGGAGATACCAGGTGATCGCCCGATAAAATCCACCCGAGTTGACGTAAGTAAAGCCGAGCCGCCGGGCAAGCTCTCGCGCAACGCTGCTTTTTCCCGATGCAGCGGGACCATCAATGGCGATTACACGACCCGAGCGTCGGCGGGAAGCGTGTGATCTCATGTGTAATTCGCGCCTAACGCAACGCGCTAGCCTTCCTCCGCCGGCACGGGAGCAAGCGAGCCGATGACAGGCGTGCTGACCTGCATCCGCTTGGGGTTGGTGAACTCCTCAAGCACCGCTTCGAATCCGGGATACGACTCCTGAATGCATTCGGCGTCTTGGACGATGGTCTCCCCTTCAGCAAACAGGCCCGCTATGGCAAAGGCCATCGCGATGCGATGATCGCCAAAGCTCGGCAGCCGCGCGCCGTGCAACGGCGCCGGTCCATAAATTTCGAGGCCGTCACTCAGCTCCGACACTTGCGCGCCCATGGCACGCAGATTGTGCGCGATCGCCGCAATACGATCGCTTTCTTTGACGCGCAGTTCCTCGGCATGACGGATCGTTGTTTTGCCGCTTGCCAGGGCACCCGCGATTGAGAGAATCGGCAGCTCGTCAATGAGCTGTGGCACTTCTTTCCCCTGAATAACGGTTGCTTTGAGTGGGACACCCGTGACTTCGACAACCCCGCGCGGTTCAAGCTGCTCGACATCCTCAACGGCTTCTCGGACCTGCGCGCCCATTCGGAGCAGCACGCCCAGCAACGCCGTTCGGGTATCGTTTAAACCAACGTCGCGGATGAGCAGATGTCCGCGGCGCTGCGCCCCAGCGGCAACCAGCCAAAAGGCCGCTGAAGAGATATCGCCCGGAATGTCGAAATCGCGTGACTCAGGAACCTGTTCGCCGAAAACCGTAACGCTGCCGTCATTTTCCATCGTCGTGCGCACCAGGAAATAATTGAGCATCTTCTCCATGTGGTTTCGTGTCGACGCGGGTTCTTCGACTGTGGTCTTGCCCCTGGCAAAGAGACCCGCCAACAGCAATGCGCCTTTCACCTGTGCGCTGGCCACAGAGGGCCGGTAATGAATTCCACGCAGCGAGCCACCTTGGATACGCAACGGCGGAGTTCCTTCAGGACCTTCGGCGACAACGCTCGCGCCCATCTCAGAAAGCGGGGCGATCACCCGGTCCATTGGCCGTTTCGACAGCCCCGGATCTGCCACCAGCCGACTTTCAAATTTCTGTCCCGCCAACAGACCCGCGAGAAGCCGGATGGTCGTGCCCGAATTACCGCAATTGATTTCTTTGTTAGGTGCCGTGAGGACCCGCTTTTTTCCGTGAACAATCAACGTGGTTGCCTCAGGCTGTTCGATCTTGATTCCCAACGCGCGCATCGCATTGAGCGTGTGCATGCAATCTTCGCTGGGAAGAAATCCGTGCAGCGTGCACACGCCGTTGGATAGAGCAGCGACGATCACCGCACGATGCGAAATGCTTTTATCGCCCGGTACAGTGATTTCGAGATCGATTCGAGGGGCCCGCTTTACCCGCAACTCCATAGAATGAACCTGAACGTTCTTATGTTAACGCCGGGTGCTCGCATAAAAAATCTGTGCTGCCCTAACGGCATTTGGTAACCGCAACAGCGAAATTCCGCAACGCACTCGCCTTAGGGCACAAGGAAAATCTTGTCGGTGTAAGGATCTTTGACTTCGGTTCCAGGGGGAAATCCTTCCACATCGATGTATTTGCCAGGCGAATAAGGGCTCTCCACCAGGTGAGGTTTGCCGGGAACAGGAATTCCGTACGGATAATCTCCCTTTGCCACCTTTGTCGGCGGCGCAGCTGCAGGCGGAGGTGAACTTGCTGCCTGCTGCTGCGGCGGCGGCGTACCCATTGGTTGGACCGGCCCGTTCGGATTGAACGGTTGCTGCGGCGGTGGGTATTCTTGCGTTGGCGTGGAAACGTAAGTCGCAGGCCGGCGCTGTTGAGTGGTTGGGATTGTCGGCTCCTCAGAGCACGAGGCGAAAAAGAAGACCGCGAGGAAAGCAACCAGGAATGAAAATTTCATCATAAATGAAAATCTTTTGTAATCGTATCCGGACTCGGAGTCGTTGCCAATGATTAAATCACGGTTTGTTCAAGCCTTTGAGATTTGTTGATAAATAGCGGCACGAATACATTGCGTGGGCGGGCGTGATCCGAATCCGAAGTAGAGATGTCCGAGAATTCACGCGCAGAGGTTTTGGTCGTGGACGATGACGCCATGAGCCGCAGGGTATTGGCGCAACTGCTGAGCGCTGCTGGTTACAATTGTCGCGTCTCGAACGATGGTTCCGAAGCACTTGAGACAATTCACGGGCGTCCGCCTTCGCTTTTGCTGCTGGATTTCGACATGCCAGGTCTAAACGGCGCCGAGGTGCTTAGACGCCTTCGCTCCGACGAGGACCCGGCGGTGGCCCAAATCCCGGCCATCATGCTGACAGCACATGGCAGCGAGCAAAGCGAGGTCTCCTGTCTGCAGGCAGGTGCGGATGATTTTGTGACGAAGCCTGTCAATGCGTCGGTGTTGCGGGCACGAATCGAGACGCAACTCCGGCTTCGCTCAATGCGACGACAGTTGGAGCAGCAAAACGATGAACTGGAGAAATGGCGCCGCGATCTGGAGCGCGATCTGGCAGCCGCGCGCCTAACGCAGCAATCGTTGATACCGCAGAAACCGCTGGTGCTGCCGGGTTGGCAGGTTGCAACTTGTTACCGTCCTGTTATCCAGGTTGGCGGCGACATCTATGGATGGCTGCAAATGAAAGACGGCCGGATTTTATTCTGGATCGCAGATGGCACCGGCCACGGCGCGGCTGCCGCGTTGCTTACAACTTTGGCGAAACTTCTTTTCCAGCATGGTCGCGAGCACGATACGCCGGTCAGTCTGATGGAAGCTGTGGACTATGATTTTCGAAGCATCTTACGCGCGCGCTCATTCATGACCGCGATGTGTATCGCCCTTGATCCCGCCACCGGACACGCCGAGGTTGTCGGAGCAGGGCACCCGCCACTGTTGGTTGTTCGCCACAACGGAACCACGCAATCAGTCGCCTCGGTGGCGCCTCCACTGGGCTTGATCAAACAGGCTGCCTTCACCGAAACACCAATCGATCTTCAGCCTGGCGATGCGTTCCTGCTCTACACCGACGGCATACTGCGCGGGGGCAAAGACGACCGTCGTGGGTCGCCTCCCGGACAGCTGGAAAAAATTCTGCGCGATTCCGCGCCCAGCGCAGAGGCATTGCTCAAACGCGTTTTAGCGCAAACAGCTCCCGAGAATTCTGCAAAGACTGCTCCCGATGATGTGACAGCAATCGCGGTGCGCCGGGAAGACGGGCAATAAAAATTTTTGATTTAGCTCAAAATTAGTCTTGCTCTCCCGCACACGAAACGCTAGTCAGCGTCCATGCCGAAAACCAAAAAAACTTCCAAGCGCAAACCGAATCCCGCCTTCATGAGACCGGTCCAGCCGGACGATAAGCTTGCCGCCGTCGTCGGGTCGCAGCCGCTATCACGGCCGGAGCTTACAAAAAAG
>JBKOYE010000138.1:0-14703 GCA_046725275.1 Verrucomicrobiota bacterium | reverse complement strand
GTTCCCGGTAATCCGCATCGCTGTGAGGCACCCGGACGGCGCGTGAGATCGTTGGCCACGCCTTTGTCACGTTTTCCAATTCGGCGGCAGACATACTATTTTTCCATTTGCCGGCGTCATACTCCGGATGCGTCAGTAGGTGGCGAATGTAAATCTTGTTCCTATTATAGTGCACCGCTGCGACGAGTCGAACTTTGTTGTCTCCAATATTAAACACCGTGAATTTTCCAACCTGGTCAGCTTGCGGAAAAGTCTCCCGCAATTTGCGCGAAATTCAGAAACCGGCGTTTTCGCACAATCGCGTACCAGCGCGCGACGGCCGATTTGGCGTCAGGATGTTTTTCCGCGAACTCATTCAGGCGCTTCCGTGTAATGACGTGCATTACTGGCGCGCTATGCTAACGGAAGACTTTTCCCGGTGAGAAGCGGATTGAGCAAGGGGGCGCCCTCTACGCAATTGAGAAGGAAGCGACGAAAGTGAGAAGAATGACGCCAAGTTAGAAGTAAGAAGGAAAAATTATGAATTAGAGTGTTCAGATCAGACTAAAAGTCCGGCTGAACGCTTGGTCTGTAGTCGTAATTGGCCGCAAGCGGCGGCAATGTCATGGCCCTTTTCGCGGCGCAGAGTTGCGACCACACCATGCTTCCGCAGGATAGATTGAAATTTTTCCTGCCGCGCGCGCGAGGGGCGTGACCATTCCAGGCCTTCAACGGTGTTATATGGAATGAGATTGATCTTGGCCGAGAGGCGGCGCGCGATTTTGGCCAACTCCCGGGCCTGCTCGTCGGTGTCGTTGACGCCGGCGATCAGGATGTACTCGAACGTCAGCCTTCCTTTTCTCGCCACATAATAATCGCACGCTTCGAGTAAGACTTTTAGGGGATACCTCTTATTCACGGGCATGATCTGGCTGCGCACTTCGTCGGTTGCGCCATGTAGTGAAAGGGCGAGACGAAACTGCGTGGATTCGTTGGCCAGTTCGCGAATTTGCGGCGCCAGTCCGCTGGTCGAAACGGTGATGTGGCGGGCGCCGATTCCGAGGCCCCACGGCGCATTGATGATGCGAATCGCTCGCAGAACATTTTTCAGGTTGGCGAGCGGCTCGCCCATGCCCATGAACACGATGTTATCTATTTTTTCGCCGCTCTTCTTTTCAATCTCGATGAGCTGTTGCACGATCTCGCCGGCATCCAGATTGCGCGTGAAGCCTTCCAATCCGCTGGCGCAAAATTTGCAGCCATAAGCGCAGCCGACCTGGCTGGAGACGCAAATTGTCCGGCGATCTGACGGTTGGCCATAAAGTGCGGGCGACGCTGGAATGAGGACCGACTCGATCAGGTTTTGGTCTCGTAAGCGGAAAAGAAATTTCTGCGTGGTGTCTTTCGAGCCAAGGACGCGGACGACTTCCGTCTTCGGCTTGTCAAATTCCGCTGTGAGCTCAGCGCGCAACTCGTTAGGCAAATCCGTCATCGCATCGAACGAGGCGACACGTTTTTTGTAGATCCAATCGGTAATCTGCTTCGCGCGATATGAAGCCGCGCCGCGTTTTTGCAGAAAATCTGCTAGTTCTTCCAGAATGATTCCGGTGAGCGAGGGCTTCACGCGAGAATCTACGCCAAATGGCCTAAGTAAAAATTAAGAAGAAGTTTCGCACGCGCGAGGGAACCAAATGTCGGCGATTACACGAAGTCTTGGTACGTGATCGATGCCGCGTAAAGGCGTTTGCCTGAGGCGGCTGGGCGGAATTCCAGAAAGCGCCTGAATAGATCGCGCACATTCAACGACTAAACACTATTAATATGAAAAAACTTACTAGTTTATTGATAGGCTGTTCACTGGCATTGGCTGGAGCCGCGTTGGCACAACAGCCAGTGGAAAAGCAGTCACCATCAAAGGGGAAGCGCGCCCCGGAAAAAGCGCGCGCGACTCAAGCACAACCCGGTGCGAACGCCGCGAAGCCTCAGGAGAGGCCGGCGAAGCAAACCGGAGCGATGAAGGAACGCGGCGCGGCGACTGAGCGCAGTGCCACGAACCAGCCAGGCCCGGACAAAAGTAAAAAAACTCACGCGGGTCACGAACCTGCGAACGCCCCAGAAACGAACGTCCCCGGCAAATCGACCGGTGAAGCGACGACTGAACCCGGTGCTGGAAAAGGCCGAAAGGCTCGCGCGCACGCGGGGCACGAGGAATCTGCAAATGCTCCCGCGACGGAAACAGATGTTTCCGGTCGTGCAGCCGGAATGCCGACGCATCGCGGGAAGGAGCAGGTTAAGGAGCGCAAGCAAGGTCAAGGTGTGAAGCAGCCCATGACTGAAGCCGGCGCAACTTCGGCAGCCGGCCAGCAAAACGTGCAGGCTAATACGGGGGCCAAGGCGAAGAAGCCCGATCCGCAACAGGTGCAGCAGGTCAAATCGCAGCACGCGACCTTCCGTGCACAGCCAAAGCCGCAACAGGTTCCGGCGGTTACTTTCAACCAGAATTATCGGATTCAAGGAAGCGAGCAGTGGCAGGGGCACCAATATGAAGTATTCCGCTCATATCGTCCGGAATGGCACGATGAGGGCTGGTATCGATCGCATTTCGCCCGTGTGGAACTGATCGGTGGCGGTTATTATTTCTTCAACAACGGCTACTGGTATCCGGCGTGGGGTTACAGTCCTTCGGCTCAGTATTATGCTTACGATGGACCGATCTATGTCGGTCAACGTGCTGTTCCGCCGGACCAGGTGATTGCCGACGTGCAAGCCTTGCTACAGCAAATGGGCTATTACAGAGGTGAGGTGGATGGATTGCTCGGCCCGTTGACTCGGGAGGCGCTCACCGCTTATCAGGCCGATCAGGGGCTAACCACGACGGCTGTAATCGACCAGCCGACGCTCGATTCGCTCGGATTGGCGTAACGCAACCTATCTGGAACAAAAGCCGCCGAGTGCGCGGATGCCTCGGCGGCTTTTTTGTTTTACTGCTCGGAGTACAAACGTCCAACCTCGACGTCGAATGCTGACAGTTACGAGGGCAGGCGCTGTGCGCGATGAGTTCCAGTTGACTCGCGATTTCCCATCGCTCGGTCGCCGCGCCAGGCAATCATTGAAGCTCGCTCGTTACCCATTCGAACTCGAAACGTCGAACGCCGCGCATTTGATTCCTGACATCCGACTTTGTGCAGCAGCCTGTTGCACAATTGCATTCGACACGCGTTTTCGCTCCATGGCTCAAGGACCCGCTTGGTCGAGCAACGATTTCTAATTGAAGGCTTTTCTGCGGCCAATTCGGTTCTTAGTCAGCAAAGTAAAAAGTAGGAAGCAATACAGTTGTCAACAGGTCCAGAATTCTTGGGGATACGAAGTACAGGGGGAAGGGAGAAATTGAATGAAGATCCTGACAGTGACAGCGATTATTGCGTTACCGTTACTGGCGTTAGGCCAGACAACGTACCAGCAACAGACGCAGGGGCAGACGAAGGAAACGGAGACGACGGCGCCAGCCAAGGCGAAGAAAATGCGCCCTGCAAAGGCGGAACCTGGCAAACCGCAGGCAAAACCTGAGGCGGGCACAGACGTACGTGGACAGACGAACGTCAAGGGTCGCGCTCCGGATGTAAACAAGACCCAGACTCAAACTGGGACGCGTTCCACCACAGGTCAGACGAATGTGGAGAGCACGAACCAGACGACAACAGTGAACAAGCAAGAGTTCAGGTCGCGTCACACTGAAGTGTTCAGTCTTGGACGGCATCCGAAAGAGTTCTTCGTCCAACGATTTGGGGTCAACCACTTCCGGCTGATCGGGAACACCTATTTCGTGTTCGTGGATGGCTGCTGGGTCTCGGTTGACGTGGACGGCTTCGTGTATACGGAGCGCGTGATCTGCGCGGGTGATCCGGACTTTATCGCAATCGAATAACGCATTCGCTGCTCGACACAAAAGGCGCTCCGCTGGAAATGCGGGGCGCTTTTTTTTGGCGTCGAGCGGATCTTCGCGGCTACCCCGAAATCGATCAGCTTCTTGCCCGCTTCCATGATTTCGCTCATCATGCTCATAACGGTAATTAGCAGAAGCGCACGTATCCAGATCAATCCCTTATGAAACGAAACTCCTCTTCCAAGTCCGTTTTTTTGAATGCACTTAGGCGACGCTTGTTTGCTTTAGGCGCATGTGTCGTCTCCTTTGCGTTGCTGACGGCTGATTCCAATGCTCTGGCCGCCGCGCCAACGGCTGCGGTGAGGGTCACGCCGGATAACGCGTTCCAAGCCTTGTTCGAGTCCTACGGCAACGATAACACGCTCTTCGATGATTGGACCGGAGCCGATGGCGCGTTGTCTGTTGCGCTGCCGGACGGTCGCGTGCTCTGGGATTTTTCCGACACGTTCCTTGGAGTGGTGAACAGCGACGGATCACGGCCGCCGGGTCAGCCGTTCATCAACAACTCGATGATCGTCCAGGAGAACGGTGCGCTTGTCGAGACGCTACACGGTGGAACGACCGAATCGCCGACGTCGTTACTTATTCCAACCGACCAGGACTCGTGGTACTGGGTAGGAGACATGACCGTCGAAGGCGACCGGCTCCGGGTATTCGTGATGGAGTTTACCCGGACGGGTCCCGGGATCTTCGATTTCGAATGGGTAAGCAACGCAATCGCGTCGTTTGTCCTGCCTGACCTCACGCTTGAGAGCGTAGCGCCGACCTATGGAGAGCGCGGCGTCATGTACGGGGCGGCCCTGCTGGAAGAGGGCGGCTATACCTACATCTACGGAACAGAGGACGTGAGTGGGACTGAGAAGTACCTGCACATTGCAAGGGCGACGTTCGGCAACGTCCTCGGAGCTTGGGAGTTTTATACGGGAACCGGTTGGTCGCCGGACCCGGCGGCATCGACCCGCCTGTTGCAGGGCGTGGGCAATGGCTTCGGCGTGGCGAAAGTCGGGAGCCGATTTATCCTTTTCACGATGGACTCGCTGGTCGCTTTCAGTGACGAGTTAGTCATGTATTCATCAAACAGCCCAGCCGGGCCGTTCGCACATCGGACCCACGTATATTCGACACCGGAAAGCCGGCAAGGCCTGTTCACCTACGATGCTCACGTGCATCCGGAATTTACCGACGCGAATGGCCGCCTGCTCGTTTCGTACGACGTGAACAGTTTCGATCCGAGGGACCTGCTTTCGAACGTAGACAGCTACCGGCCGAGATTCATCCGAGTGAAGATTGGACGTTAAGGCTGAACCGTCTCGCGGCCGTCGCCCTGCCGGAACAGGAAGGGCAGAAGGAGGAATTAAGAATTAGGAGGAAAATGCAGCTAGGCTAACGGACGACAATGAAGGCGGTTCGAGTTCATGAATTTGGGGGACCGGAAGTTCTTTGCTTGGAAGAAGTGCCGACGCCGCAGGCCGGGCGGGGTGAAGTGCTTGTTCGAATGCACGCGGTCGGCGTGAATCCGGTCGAGACTTACATTCGCGCGGGAAAGTACGCGCGAGTGCCAGACCTGCCGTACACGCCGGGAAACGACGGCGCGGGTGTGATCGAGCAAGTCGGTCCGGATGTGCATGAATTCAAACCGGGCGATCGCGTTTACACCGCGGGATCGATCAGCGGGACGTATGCGGACTTTGCGTTGTGCAGGACGGAGCAAGTTCATCGCCTACCGGCAAATGTTTCTTTCGCGCAAGGTGCGGCGATGGGCACGCCGTACGCGACAGCATATCGCGGGCTGTTCCAGCGCGCGGATGCGAGGCTAGGCGACACAGTGCTTGTGCACGGCGCCAGCGGTGGTGTCGGGACAGCGGCGGTGCAACTGGCGCTTGCCCGGGGCCTGCGCGTATTCGGCACCGCGGGCAGCGACGAAGGCCTCACACTCGTCCGCGCACAAGGCGCGGACGAAGTGTTCGATCATCGCGCGCCTGATCACTACATCCAGATTATGAACGCGACCGGCGGGCGCGGCGTTGATGTGATCGTGGAAATGCTCGCGAACGTGAACCTCGGGAAAGATTTGACGATTCTCGCGAAGGGCGGACGCGTCGTGGTTATCGGAAGCCGTGGCCGTGTGGAGATCGACCCGCGCGATACAATGCAACGCGATGCCGACATCCGTGGAATGGTGCTGCCGAACACGCCGCCGGCAGAATTAGCAACCATTCACGCGGCGCTCGTGGCCGGCTTGGAAAACGGGACGTTGCGTGCGGTGATCCGCAAAGAATTTCCGCTGGCCGACGCGGCTAAGGCGCATCGGGCAGTGATGGAACCAGGAGCATTTGGGAAGGTCGTCCTACGGACAAGTGAGAAAGAAGAAGTATGAATTAAGAAGTGCCAAGACCCGGAAGAATGCAGAACGAACAAAGAGATTTGCAGGATCGAACCAAACGTTTCGCTCAAAAGAGACTTCTTAATTTGAAACTTGTTCGCCTCGCGGCTTACTCGCTCCTACCCTCGTCACTTTACCTTCTATGTCGCGCCTCCCGCGCGCTCCATTCTTCCTTTTGCATTCTTACTTCTTACTTCACGCTTGTGATCTTGCGCCAGATGACGTCTTCGTTGTTTGTATTTCGGCAGCTCCCGCTGCGCTCGACCGCTACCCTCGCGGCATTGCCGGCCATATCGCTCATCCCATTCGCTCCATTCGCCGATCTCCGTACGATACTTCGCCTAACTGGTTTTTTTCCACACGACGTCTTCGTTGTTTCTTCGGTCGATCAACGCATCAACTTTCCCGGTGTTACCACAACGAAACAGAATTCTGCCTTCGACGCCTTTGCGGAAAAAAAGTTCTGATGTTTCCGGCAGCAGCTGCTCTTTCTTGCCGTTGCGTTCGACGAACAGCTTGTCGCCTTCGGCGATGACGGATCTTGTTTGGCCAGGCGCCAGTTCGTAAGTGCCGACGTAGTCACCAAACTTTTTCGGGTCGGCTTTTCCTACGGCAGGATCTTCATAGTAGCGATGTGCCTGACTGGCGATGATCTGCCAATTGCCGTTGCGCTGCAGCCATGTGTCAGTGACGTGATAGCGTGCTTTCAGCTTTTGACCGAAGATCGTCTCAGTTTCGTCCGCATCATAACTGAGTACCGCGGTGTTCCCAATGATCCGGCTCTGAGCGTTCTCGATTTTGATTGTTCCGGAATAGCCGGCCGGCAACAGCGTGATGTCAGCGACTAGTTTTGCTTTGTCGAAAACGCGGCCTTTTTCGTCAGCGAAAATGCAGTCCTCGGCGAAATATTTTTTCCATGGCGCTTGATTTCCGGGCACAACCGCGTCGTAAAGCTCTTGAGTTCGACGGACCAGCTCTTCCTGCGTAATCGGAACGTCTGCGCCACAGACGATGGTTGCGGCAAACAAAAATTTAATGAGGGCGAGCTGTTTCATAACGATGAATTAAAGAATAGGGTTAAAAATACATCAAATGACGCTAGAGGAAGGTTCGTTGCTGGAGGCACTCGATGCGGCGTTGCGGTCTGAGAATGTGCGCGAACACATTCGCTCTGTTGTCGTACGCGTTCGCGAGCAACTGGCTCGAAAAAAACATGCGCTCATGAGGTGGGAGCCGTTTCCGTTGGACGTTCTCGCAACGACGCTACCGCACGAGATCCGATCTGCATGGGTGTTTGTCCTGCGCGCGGGCGCGGATAAAGGTGCTGAAAAACATCCGAACAGTCATCAACGGATGATGTCGTTCGAAGGCAGCGGTGATTTGCAAACCGGTGGGCCGCGAAAGTGGCAATCGAATGTCTTGGTTAGCGATCCTGACGCGCCGTTGGACCGGCGCTGGATATCAATTCCGCGGGAACGTCTGGCATCGGCCAGTGATAGGCAAAGACGTGGATTGGGCAGTCGTTTCCTTTCACACTGTGCCCGCTGAGGAATTGATTGAAGAGCGGCCGTATTGACAGCAGCGACGCCGGAACGAAGCTGATGAGGTACCTAGGAACGTAAAAAGTAAGAAGGAAAAAGGAAAAAGTTAAGAAGAGTTCTCCTTCGATCGTTTCAGGATCGTTACAAATATCGCGATCAGTTCGCGACACTCCTGACGCACTGCTTGAAGTCGTTCCGACGGCACTAGATCGGCCTCCGCAAAACGATCAAGCCAGTACGCAGTTTCCTCCACCTCTCG
The DNA here is from genome assembly GCA_046725275.1 of Verrucomicrobiota bacterium. Lineage (GTDB taxonomy): Bacteria > Verrucomicrobiota > Verrucomicrobiia > Chthoniobacterales > UBA10450 > Udaeobacter. Next base: position 6,598 of record JBKOYE010000138.1, on the reverse strand, counting down.
CAGACAATCGCCGCATTTCGAAATGAACTCAGCCTTGCTGCGGCCGCGGTAAGCTTCGCGGTAATTTGCTCCGACGGACGTCCCGGAACGCAAAACCTGTTTCCCGATCACTTGCGCTTCAGTCGTTTTCGGCAGTGCGGAGAAGAGTCGGATGATCTGAAGCGCAAAACTTTTGGTTCGCACTGCGAGATCAGTTTCTTGCCTTTGCATTCACAATTTTTACTTCGATGTATCTCCTGTTCCCATTTTTTAATTTTTCCTTCTTCCTTTTGCCTTTCTAACGCTGGGATTGCAAAACTCGCGCGAATTCGGTAACAGGGCAGATCACCATCTATGAAACCAACAACACGCCTCTTCCCCATCAGTATCGCAGTTGGATGCGCAGCGCTGTTATTCAGCTGTGCAACGACACAAACAAGCACGCAAAACAGAGAGAGCATGCTCGTGGCGTCCGGATTCAAGGTCATCACTCCCAACACGGCCGCGCAGAAGCAAAAGCTCCAAAATCTTCCGCCGGGCAAAGTGACCATGGTTCAGAAGGGCAAGAAGACCTATTACATCTTCCCGGATCCGGCTCACAATCAGGCATACGTCGGTGGACCCAAAGAGTATCAGGCGTATCAACAGCTCCGCGCTGAAAACAAGCTCACAAAAGAAGATCTCCAAGACGCCGAGATGTATCAGGATGCGACGGTGGAGTGGAGTCTATGGGAAGGCGGGGAAGGAATCTGGGGACCGATGGGAGGGCCGGCACCGGAACCGTTTTAGACAAACCCGGCGGATCTGAGTTCCGTCATGAATCAAGAGCCGTTGACACGCGAAGTTCTGCTGGGCGTTCCTGCGGACTGTTTTCGAGCGACTCGGTGGTCCTAATGTTCGGGAGACGCAATGAACAAACTTGCAGAATCGAGAGACCGGCTAAAACCAGCGCTCCAGCGACTCAGATTCCGTCGCTTGTCCACAGTGCAACTTCTCGTTGCTCTCGCCGTTCTCCTAATCGCTGCGCCTTTCGTTGAAGAACTCGAAGGCGGCCGTCTCATTCTATCGGTGTTGTTTTCGTTGGTCCTGCTCGCCGCGGTGTTTGCTGTCGCCAATCGCAAGCGCAGCCTCGCCATTGCACTCGCGCTCGCGATTCCAGCTATCACAACGAGATGGATCAATTACGTTCGACCGGACCTGGTTCATTCGGCCGCTTTTCTCGTCTGTGCACTGGTGCTGTTGGCGTTTGTGATCGGCCATCTGCTGCACTTCATCCTGCGTGCGCCTGTGGTGAATGTGGAAGTCCTCTGTGCCAGCATCGCAGCTTACCTGATGCTGGGCTTGATGTGGACGGTCGCGTACTGGCTGGTGGATCAGTTGACCCCTGGCGGGGCCTTTTATTTCAATACGAATCGCGGGGCGCAATCGATGAACGGATTCACCGGATTGTATTTCAGCTTCATCACTCTGAGCACCGTCGGGTACGGTGACATCACTCCGGTTTCACGGGCTGCGCGCTGGCTTGCTGCGATGGAAGCCATGACCGGTCTGCTTTACGTAGCGGTCCTGATCGCCCGGTTGGTTTCACTTTATTCCAGACCGAAATCCGAGAATTCGTGACGTTGTGGTGAAAGCTTCCCGTTCGTGCCGAGATAGCCCTAAAGTCCTATGTGGAAAATTGCTGCAGGGTACAAAATTCTTAGCTAGCATCGACGAACGGTCTGAACATTTCGCACGCTTATGAAGCTTGAAGACAGGAAAATATCCATTCGTCTGATCGCCGGCGTAACGTGCATCGCGTTTTTCGCCAGCTGTGCAACGGCGCCGCAGACAGCGCGCGGTCCCGAATATGCGCCGACCGCGGGCATCATGAACGAGGCCCGCTCGTTACAAGCGCCGGTTGAGACGCGGGCTGCAAATTATTTGCAGGCTGCTGCGGTAACCGCTCCGCTGCTCGGCAGTGGAGCTCCGCCGACGCCAGCCGTAAATACTTACAACGCAGCTGCGGCAGAACTCACTCTTCTTCTTCGCTCGGCCGAAGGAGGACGTTTATGGGACCACCGGCTCACACTCGCTGACAAGAAGAACACAACCTACCATTTGCGCCTTGAACCAGGCAGATACCCATCCACGTGGGCGCCGGACTACTTCACCTCGTTTGAGGCTCCTGAAAAAATCAAACATACGCTGATTAAAAAGGAGGTAACCCAAGACGGTGTCGGTGGCGCCCTGGTTGGAATCCGATCGGTCACACCGCGAGAACAGTTTGCGCCAGCTAAAGGAATGACTGCAGCGGTTACCGCCACTCTCGATTTTCATCGGTCCGATGCTGTCCTGGCCCTGCGACAACCAAGCAGTGACCCTGTTGCACAGATAGAGGGAAAGACGCGGCCTCTCGCGGCAGACTTTTCGGCGCCGATCTCCTACTTCCAGCCGCCGAAGAACCTTCTTCTGTTCGGAATGATGGGCACCTTGAGTGGCGCCAATATGATGGAAAAAACGGGGCTGTATTTTCTTGAGCCGTACGATCCGAGTCGAATTCCAGTCGTTTTCGTCCATGGGCTCATGTCCACTCCGTTTACGTGGGTGAAAACAATCAACGGCCTTCAGCAAGACCCTGAGATTCGCAAACGTTATCAACCCTGGGTCTTCGGTTATGCGACGGGCAATCCGATTCTTTATTCCGCGCTGCAGCTTCGCGAGGAGCTGGCCAAAGTGGACAAGCTTTATCCAAACCACCTTCCGTATGTTGTCGTCGGACACAGCATGGGGGGCATGGTAACCCATGCACAAGTCACCACCGTTACCCGAGCGATGTGGGAGAACAATAGGAACATCGGATCGGCCGCCAGAAGCATATTCGCCAACAATTCAAGCGACAGCCTCATTGTGCGAGCTCTGACTTATCGCGCAAATCCGCGAATCAAACGCGTTGTGTTCATTTGTACTCCGCATCGCGGGAGCGATATGGCCAGCGGCGGATTGGGTAGCCTTGGCATTAGCCTGATCAGGCTCCCGGCCCAGCTGCTTACTACCATGAAGAGTGGGCTCACCAGCTCCGAACTTGTGCAATTGACCGGAAGTGCCAAACGTTTTCCGAACAGCGTCTGGGGGCTGAAGCCGACCAATCCAGCGTTCTCGGTGGTTAATGAACCGCCGATGAGTGTTCCTTATCACTCCATCATCGGCGATCGCGGCAAAGGGGATTGTCCGAACTGCAGTGACGGCGTCGTGGCGTACTGGAGCTCGCATCTCGACGGCGCGAAATCCGAACGCATTGTCCCGGGTCCGCACGGCTCGGCTGAACTGCCGGAGACGATTGCGGAACTTGATCGGATTCTGCGCTTACATCTCGGGTTAAGCAGCCCCTCCAGAACAACCGTGGCTCAGGCGGGGCGTTGAGACCGGAAAACGGGCTCGCGCTCGCAATCCTTGCCGCAGCAGTTACAACGTGACTGGTTGAAGAACCTGGAACTGCATCAATGTTCCAGGATTAATCACCAATGTGCCGCCGGTATGTCCATATCGCGCCTGACGCGCTGTGACTGGCCCTTGACCCGGCTGAAATGCATTCGTCTTCACCGCGACGTTGCGGCCGTTCATCGAGACGGACGTCAGTTCCACCGTGAGCGGATCGTTCTTGCGCGGGTTGTAACGAGACGTTTTGATTTTACCGAACGCTTTACTTCCAGCTTTCAGGACAACTTTCCCGTTGACCGAGACGTCTTGAGCCAGTTTCGCCTCAAAACTTCTGCCTACCACGGTTTTCGAGCTGAACTGACTAACGGTGCTTACCGTCAATGTTGTTCCAGCGGGGATCGTAGCCGCATTCACCGCTGAAGCGGCAACGCAAGCGTAGATTACACCGATAACTGCAATGGTTTTGGTTGGTTTCATATGGTTGCGAGGATTTTTCGATTGAGTTTTCAATCGGGCGTTTCGTAAGGCGGCTCGTCTGTTGCGATCGGAGTGATCTGCATCGGCGGATTGATCATCTGGAAAATCACTGCCGCGCAGGCTCCGGCGACGAAGTTAGCGACCAGATAAATCCAGATGTTGCTCCAATCGGAAATACCGAGAATGCAAATACCCAGAGCAACTGCGGGATTGAATGCCCCGCCCGAAATATCGCCGACAGCGAACGCGCCCGTCATCACGGTCATGCCGATGGCCAGGCCATAGAATGAGTTTCCGGAGGTGCCTTCGGCCGTGGCTGCGTTCAAGACCACATACACAAGCGCGAACGTAAAAAGAAATTCAGCAAGGAGCGCGGGCCCAACGTGCGGCACGATCGGAGTGACAGCGACACCGGCACGAAGGAACTTGCTCACGCTGAGCGCTGCGACGGTAGCGCCGGCGAACTGTGCTATCATGTAAGGCACCACGTCCGACGATTGCACTTTGCCGCGGATCAAAATACCGAGTGTCACCGCCGGATTGTAATGACCACCTGAGATGTGGCCGCCGGCGAAAACCATCACCATCAATGCCGCCCCGATTGCCAGTGGGGCGATCACGCCCGTACCCGCGCCAACCACAGTGCATCCAATCGTGAGCACAAGAAAGAACGTTCCGATGAATTCCGCGATGTACTTGTTCATACCGTCACATTTTTACCCGACACAGCTTGAAAAAAGCAAGAACCTTCAACAATGAGACTTTGGTCTTATCGGCTGTTGAAAAACAGGGCTGAACGCGGGACATCCAAAGCGCGGTGGAGAGGCGCTGTTTGCCTCTCACTTCAGACCAACTCGAGAAATGCGCGGGCCTTCGTCAGGCCGCTAATTTTATCCAAATAAAAAGCAGAATAATCGCACCAATGATCGACATGATGAAACCGGCTGGATGAAAGGCCGAACCTGGTTCCGGTTTGGAGAACAATCGGCCGATCAATCCCCCCAAAATGGAGCCACCGATCCCGAGCAGCGTGGTCATTATGAAACCGAGGTGCTGCGCTCCCGGCAACAAAGCGCGTGCAATCAAACCGACGATAAAACCAATGATGATGTACCAAATGATGTGTAGCATAGATTTGTTTGGTTAGGCCGCCGAGGCTAACACACGGGTCAAGATGATGTCGATTGTTTTCAAGACACAAATTGGCAGCTAGAGTGAAGCCGTCATTCTCGCTCAGAATGCTGGCAGCGGCATTGGCCCGAAGAACAATCGCAGCATCTTCTCCTTGCCGATCACGCGCACTAGTTCGTGTGCCGTGCAATACACCAGGATCAACAGGAAGACAATGATCTGAACCGCCCAGAAATGCGACCACACCATTTCCGCGAGCAACTTTTCATTGCCGGCGACGATGCCGCCTGCCTGCCGAGCGAAATCGATAAGCCGCTCCAAATAGTGAATGATGCTCGCCACAAGCAGGTAGATCACCGTTTTCCAAGCAATGTTGTAAGCGAGCGGCTTGTTCGGGTAGCGATTGATCGGCGGCAGCATGTCCGCGATCAGTACCGCCTTGCCGAGGATCAGCGAAGCGACCGCGATCGATACGGTAGAGATAGGCTCGAAATGCGACCCCTCAGTCATCAGGACGCGGATAAATGTGACGATGTGCAGTGCTACGAAAAAAAAGATGGTTGGTGGGAGGATGGCGAAGAATTCTTCCTTTAGCTTTTCGAGTAATTTGTGCATGGGATTCCTTTGTTCATTCTGAATGGCAGCGATTGTGAATTAAAGAACGGCCACGAAAAACGATTTAGGCCGCTTCATGTCGGCTCAGAATCTACCAGTGTGTGAGCCTCGGTAAGGGCAGCGCTGGTCAACGCTGCCCTCCCCTCGTCAATCGTTGCTTACCAATCTCCCAACGCCTCGACGCCCATCGGACCAAAACCACCGAATTGCTCAACTTCGACGTTGTGAGGTCCGGCGCTCTCCAACGTGGGCATCAAAGACTGTCCCGCCATCTGCTGCTGACCCTGCTGAGCTACGAGCGCTTGTTTATACGCACTAAATTGGCGTTGTTTGCCAACGTAGATCTTATCCTTCGTCGCAATGGGATACACGTAATACAATTTTCCATTGTATTTCACGGCCGAGACCCTGCCCTGGGTCAGTCCGTTGACCGCCTGCTGCTGCTTGGGGTCAGTGACGGTTATGGTCTTAAAACCCGACTGCGCGAGCAGATTCTCTTTCTGAGATGGGCCGGCCTGGCTGCTGCCGGTGGTCTGGCATGCTACCAGTAGTGACAGAATCGCCATCGCAGAGACTGTATTTGTTACTGTTAGTAGTTTCTTCATATGTTTTCGATTAGGTGCGTTGTTCGTATTAATGGGTTGAATCAATATCATATCTATCGCGGCGCGGAATAGGACTTAGGGCAATTATTGCGTCGCATTTTTGGCTGTTAGCGCCTTTTCTTTGAGGAGCTGTTCCTCCTTGGTGGTCCTCTTCGATGGTTCCAGCTTTATCGTCAGCTTGTCGAGCTTGCCGGTGAAACGGAACGGCGGCTGGTAGTCTTTGTCGTCGACGCCCGTGCGGGTATCAACCGCGACGTCGAAGGACTCATCGATCGTCATGAGGGCCGGGACGGTATGTGGGATCGTTTTGCGGGCGACTTCCTTGCCATCCACCGAGAGAACACCGGTGCCGCCCTTGGCCATACCCGGAC
>JBKOYE010000202.1:0-4278 GCA_046725275.1 Verrucomicrobiota bacterium | reverse complement strand
TCGTTTTACAAACAGTGATGAGCGCCGGCAAACCGGCGCGTGGTGGAAACGCCAGGAACTTCGCGAATATTTGCCGACGATCTCCCGGGATCAGCTCCGTTAAAGACCAAATCTGCGCGACGCGCACGCGCTAGCCGAGGGGACCCGGTTCCACGTAAGTTGAGAGCTGGAGGTTCGCGGCTATATTCGGCGCGTGTCGAAGGAGGGTCAGATTGTAACGGAAGGAACGGTAACTCAGGTGTTGCCGGGAACCATGTTTCGCGTCGATCTACCAGGACAACGCAACGTGCTTGCCCATATCTCGGGTAAGATGCGAAAGCATTTCATCCGGATCGTGCCGGGAGATAAGGTTTCTGTCGAGCTTTCACCCTACGATCTGACAAAAGCGCGTATCATTTTTCGTGAGCAGTAACTCTTTCGCGTTCGCTTCAGACGCTAAAACCGCAAAGCGTTCGAAGTGGGATTATGGTTCAGGTCGTCCACGTGCTGCTCAAGTTTACCATCAGATTTGTTTGCCGAACTTGTAAAGCACGCGGATAGTTGCAGCGAAAATCAACCGGAGATTACCAATGGCAGAGGAAAACAAACCAGAACAGCAAACGCCCGCTTCTACTAACGCGCAGAACAAATTGCAAAGCAGCAAGGATCATGCGCGCAAAGCGGCGGAAGATTTGAAATCGGCGGCCGGCGCTATCGCGGGAGAGTACCGCGGCAAGGCAGAGCAAGCCTGGGGTGAAGCGCGCGGCAAAGCGGAACAGGCATGGGGGGATGCGAGGGATCGCGCCCGCACATTCCAGGAAGATGCGGAGCAATATGTGCGCGAAAATCCAACAAAGGCCATATTTACCGCGCTCGGAATTGGGTTTGTTCTGGGGTTGATCTTCCGGCGCTAACTCCGAAAGCTTTCGGAGATGATCAGTGAGAGCTCTCGGTCCCGCAATCCTGCGGGGCATGCCGGTTTGCTCCAGAATCTGCTCGCGCTCGCGAGTGCGCTTGCGGAGTTCTTTGAAAGCCGCTTTGCACTGCTCGCCGAGGAATCAAAAGCGGCCGCACTGCAAGTACTGATACTGGCTGGTTGTTTGATATTCGCGCTGCTCCTCTGTGCGGTAGGTTATGTTTTCCTCATAATTGGCGCTGTCGCCGGGATAGCTCATCTGGCCGGAATTTCATGGCCTTGGATAGCGCTCGCCACCGCTGCGCTTCATTTCATCATTGCACTGGTGCTGGTCCTGGTCGCGCGGAGCCGAATCACCAAACCGTTTTTCCGCGCTACTTTCGCTGAATTAAAGAAGGATCGTGAATGGCTGAGAAATCTGCAGACAACAAATCAATCGACGAACTGAGAGCGGAAATTGCAGACTCACGCGAACGGGTCGGGCGCGGTTTGTTCGGCCTGCGCCGTGAATTGGATTTCCCTGCGAAATTCCGCAGATCATTTCGACAACAAACCGTTTCGTGGATCACAGCAGCGGCTGCTGTCGGTGCGCTGATCGCTTTCGCACCGATGCGGAGGAAGAAAATTTATGTGAACGCAAGAAGCAGCCCCAAATCACAGAAGAAACTCATCGAAACTGGCTTTGCCCTGGCTGCGTTAAAAGTCGTCGCCAGCCTGGCTCGGCCGGTGATAGTCGAGTTTGTAAAAAATCGACTGACCGATTTCGCAGGAAAGTCCCACCGCAAAACTTAGGTCCCGTCGTTTAATCTGTTCCAAGGGCGGTCGTTTTAAGATTTACGCGCTCGGCTGCGTCGCGTAAGTATTTCCCTGGGACGCCCATGATCGCTAAGTCTCCGGATCTTCCCGTGAAATCGCAACCGATGCGGCATGTGGACGATTATCTCGAGGTCGGGCAAAAAGCTGGCGCGTCCGACGTCCATTTGGCTGCGAACGTGCAGCCACGCTGGCGTCTGCATGGACGCCTCGAGGCGATCTGGCCTGACGCACCGCCGCTCACTGCGGAAGAAACCACGGCTCTGGCTGAGGCCTTCATGCCTGGTCTGTACAAAATTGAACTCCATACGCGCGGCGATTCGGATTTTGCGTATCAAAACGAGTTCGCCCGCTACCGAACCAGCGTGGTTCGTCAGCGGCTTGGGGTCGAGATTGTCTTCCGGGTAATTAACACTCACGTCCGGACCCTGGACGAACTTGGATTACCCGAGCGGCTCAAGCTACTCACCCGTTACCAGAACGGGCTGATCCTGGCCACCGGGGCAGTGGGGCAAGGCAAATCAACGACGCTGGCGGCAATGGTCGAGCAGATCAACATGGAGCGCCGCGATCACATCATCACGTTGGAAGACCCTATTGAGTACCTTTTGACCTCGAAAAACTGTCACGTTACCCAGCGAGAGATATCCACTCATACTGATTCCTTCGCCACAGCGTTGCGCGCTTCACTCCGCGAAGATCCTGATGTGATCATGGTCGGAGAAATGCGTGATTTGGAGACGATTTCGCTCGCCATCACCGCAGCCGAGACAGGCCACCTTGTTTTGGCAACGCTGCATACCAGCAACGCGTCCCGCACGCTTGACCGATTACTCGATGTGTTTCCGCCTCATCAACAGGAACAGATCCGGGTGATGGTAAGCGAATCCCTGCGGGGAGTCATCAGTCAGCAACTGATACCGCGGGCGGACGGCAACGGGCGCGTGTTAGCTTTGGAGATTCTTACAAACACTCCCGCGGTCGCCAATGTGATCCGTGAAGCAAAGACCTACATGTTACCGGGCATTATTCAGACAGGCAAAAAGCAAGGCATGCGCTTAATGGATGATGCTCTGATCGAACTGTATCAGCGCGGATTGATCAGCGCGCAGGAGGCTTACACGCGCGCCGAGCAGAAACAAATGGTTCGCCAACAACTTAAGCTTTAGGACCACATGACCACAGACTACATGACAACGGGACCGCGAGCGTGTAGGTCGGTGGTCTTGTTGTCTCGTGGTCTTGTTGTCCTTCTGTAATGGCTTACCTCGACCAATTTCTAAGTGTGATTGTGAAGCACGGTGGGTCCGATCTGCACTTCGCGGAGGGACAGCCGCCGAAAATGCGTGTGCATGGGGACATCATGCCTATTCGCGCCGAGCCAATTTCACGTGAGGAAGCCGTGCAGATGGTGAGTGAAATTTGCGGCGCGCATAACTGGGAAACCTTTGAACAACGCGGAGACCTGGATTTCGCCTATGAAATGGATGAAGCCTCTCGTTTCCGCAGTAACTATTTCAAGCAGTCGAACGGTTACGGCGCAACTTTTCGGCTCATTCCTACCAAGATTGCTACGCTCGAAGAACTGGGGATTCCACTGGTTGTACGAGACCTTGCAAATGTACGCGGCGGACTCATCCTTGTTACTGGTCCAACCGGCTCCGGCAAAACCACTACGCAAGCTGCGCTGATCGATTACATCAATCAAAACTTTGCAAAACATGTCGTGACAATCGAGGAGCCGATCGAATTCGTGCACGACAGTAAGAAGAGCACCATTACTCAGCGTGAAGTCCCGACCAATTCCAGTTCGTTTGCCGCTGGGCTCAAGGCGTCCTTGCGTGAGGACACCGACATTGTGCTGGTAGGAGAAATGCGCGACCTCGAGACCGTCTCGCTCGCGCTCACGGCGTCTGAAACAGGTCTTCTCGTATTCGGCACGCTGCACACGAACAATGCGCGCAAGACGGTCGACCGAATGGTGGACGTTTTCCCGGCCGACCGGCAATCGCAGGCGCGCGCCATGCTCGCTAACTCGCTGCGTGGTGTGGTTGCCCAATTGCTTTTAAAAAGAGCAGATCGACCTGGGCGAATTGCAGTAAACGAAATCTTGATCGCGAATCCAGCTGTCTCGGCAATCATTCGTGAAGGGTCAACGCAAAAACTCCAGGATGTGATTGTTTCCGGTAGGGCACAGGGAATGCAATTCATGGACGACGCCATTTGGACGCTGCTTGAAAAAGGCGTTGTCTCCCCTCACGAAGCTTTCATGAAAGCCATAGACAAAAGCCGGTTCGCGCCGTTTCTCTCCCCGGAGGAAGAAGCACTCGGCAACGCTGCTGGCTCAGTACGAAACGACGAAAAGCGGCTTCCGGGCAATTTTGTCAAACCGCCCGGCGCTCGCGCGCCGCTGCGTGCGAGGTGAGGCACCGCACTTAAAGGGGAACGCGTTCTCCGAAGACGATGCCGAAACAAATCGCCGAAAACGCAAGCTGATCGAGATTCGTCATTCGCCAATAGTCAACACAGCCGTACCCTTTAACTCGCCCGAACGAAACCGATCCAACGCA
>JBKOYE010000106.1:0-8320 GCA_046725275.1 Verrucomicrobiota bacterium | reverse complement strand
ATGTTCTCGCGATGGCTCTCGATCGTTTTGACACTCAAGTTGAGCGACTTCGCGATCTGGCTGTTGCCAAGCCCTGAGCCTAACAAAAAGAAGATGTGCATCTCGCGATCGGACAATTTTTCAATGCCAACAGCAGGACGCCCCGAGCGCTGCTCGGGAGTCCCCGTCTCCAGCGATTTTTGGAATGCGCGCATCGCCACGTCGTGACTGACGTAGATGTTGCCGCTCACTATTTCGCGAATGGCGGTGACCAGCTCTTCCTTTGACGCTTTTTTCATAACGTAACCCTCCGCGCCGGCACGCACCGCGCGCTCCGCGAAGATTGTTTCCTCGAAGGCAGAATAAATGAGGATCAACAAGGTGGGGCGCTCCGACTTCAGCGATTTAACGAATTCGAGGCAGTCGCCGGTCCCGAGTCGCAGCGCAGTGAGCAGCAAATCCGGTTTACATTCCTGAATTTTGTGGCGCGCATCGCGAATGTTGTCAGTTTCACCGCACACAACCATGTCCGGCTGAGAATTCAGATAATCGGAGAGCCCATGCCGAAGCAGCGGGTGCTCTTCCAAAACCAGGATCCGTGTTTTTTGGGGATGCTTTTCTGGAGCGGACATTTAAGCGGTTGCGCGGTGTTTTTTGCCAAAATCGCGGCGCAAATGTCAAGCCGGGAATTTCCTAAGGAACATCACGGCAGAGAGGCTGTAGTGTCCGCTGTCCCCAGCACATAGGGCCCGAAAAGACTACGCTGAGGACAGCGCGCACTACAGCAGAGCAGAACCCCGGATTGCACGGATGGTCGGAGAATTTCCACCACAGAGGACGCGGAGATCCCTGAGATCGGACGGAATAGACAGAATGAAATAAAACTTATTGAAACTCGCTCGGTTCCCGCCTTGCTCGGCGCTATCACCGGGCCCTTTACCTTCTATCTCGGAAACTCATTTCCTCGATTGAAACGCGCTCGACTCCCGCTCTCGCTCGCTGCTACCCTCGCAGCTTTGCCTTCTATCTCGGAAATCCCATTTCCTCGATTCTGCAAATTCTGTTCATCCTGTCGAAAACCTCCGTGTGCTGCGTATCCTCTGTCGTGTAGTGTCCGCCGTCCCCCAGCGGATAACGGCTTTCCGTGTGGCGGTGCTTGTGCCAGGCACCTACGCAGGCGTTTGACACAAACGCCTCTACAACCGCATCCGTGCGATCCGCGTAATCCATGGTCCTGATTCCTTCGAAAAAATCCGCGATATCAATGTCATCCGCGGTTAAACTCATTTCAGAAACAGGCTCATCCCATCGAGATCGATGATGGCGTGGTAGTTGTAGAGGGTGTCCATGCCGAGGATCGCGGCGATTTTGCTGCTGCCTTGTCGCAACGCGAACTGAGGCAGCGGAGCTACGCCAAATTTTTCCGGCGGCACTTTGAACCCGCCGATGTTGAGGTCGTCGATTTTTGTCGCACTGATCCGCTTCGACGCGCCGCGGCCAAACTGCAAAGAAATCTGCGTCGGTTCCGAAGCGAGTCCAAGCGATTTGACGAAAGCGTCGTGGAAGGTGGTGACAAACGCGCCGGTATCCACAAGCAGACGCGCCGGTTCCCCGCGGATCGAGCACGAGACGGTCAGCGCGCCGTTGTCCTCTCGTTGAATCGGAATTCGTGTGAATCTCTCAGAGGAAGCAACGGAATCGAGGTTTATGTGCCGGCGGCCTTTATCGACTTTGAAGAAGACAAGTTTGGTTCGGCAATTAATCACGGCTTTGTGACGGAGCAGAATGTCGAGCCCGAGCACGCCATCCACGTGGCCGGCTCCGGTGCCACTGCCGGAATGACCTGAACTGCGAAGCGTGACGGGGCTGCCCCCGAAATTCATGCCGCCGGCGGAGATGTTCTGCACGAATCCAACCGGCAATAGCTCGCCATTGATTTGTGTGTACCGGATGTAGCGGAAAGCCTGGAATGTCTGGCGCGGCAACGCCTGCGCGCGTTGCGATGGCCTGACGCCAAACAACTCCGCTGCGTCCGCGTCGAGAATGAGTTGGTTCGAACCGGTGTCCATGAGCAAATTCGCGGGCTGCCCGTTGATCCGAACAGACATGATCATTTTGTTCATCGGCCCGTAATGGACCGGCACGGCTTTGTATCCGGGCAGGTACATAGCGGAATCACTCTTGCCGCCGCCAAAAATCGGAAACGGCGTGACCGCGACGGCTAGTAGCACAGTCATCTTGGCTGTGGGGTGGGCAGGCATCCTGCCTGCCGTATTGCGAGCCATACGCAACTGCGCGAAGATATTTCTTCTCAGCAGGCGAGACGCCCGCTGGCCCCTAAGCCAAGATGCCTGCGCCACGCTCACAAGCCCGTTGGACAATCGATAAATTCCCATGGCATCCTGAATCGTTTCGATAAATGTGCAGCAAGCGCTTTTACACCGAACACTTCCGTCGCGTAATGTCCGCCGAGAAGAAGATTCACGCCGAGTTCTTCGGCAGCAACTGCGGCCCAATGCGGCGCTTCGCCGGTAATGAACGTGTCGATGTTTTCGTCTGCGACACGGTAAATCTCCGAACCGGCTGCGCCGGTCACGATGCCGATCGCGCGCGTCTGCTTCGGACCGAAGTCGAAAACTTTCACCGCGCCATTCAACGCTTTTTGCAATTTACGAACGAGTTCGCTGCGCAGCAGCGACGCGCGCACCTTCAGCCCGACCGGCTGACCTTTTTCTTCGAGAAACGGTCGCGATGATTTTAATCCGAGGGCGGTGGCGAGCTGTGCGTTGTTGCCAACTCTCGGATGTATATCCAGGGGAAGATGCGCACTGTAGAGGGCGATGTCATTTTTAAACGCGAGCTGCAGTTGCCGGCGCAGCGCGCCTCGTACCGGTTGCAACCCCGGCCAGAACAACCCGTGATGTACGATTAACAAATTGATGTGTCGCTTTTGCGCCTCACTCAAAACACGCGTGGAAACATCGACTGCTACGCCGATTCGCGTGACTCGGCCGGAATTTTCGATCTGGAGACCGTTAAGCGCGTTGTCCCAATCGCCTACCTCGTGAATGCGCAGAAACCGATCGGTGTAACTGACAATCTCAGAGAGCGACGCCATGAGCCAAGTTTGCCATTGCACAGCGCACATTGGCAATCTCCCGTGCTCCGCGTAGGGAAGCGGGCGACCTCGAAGTTCCAAATCCCAATTGCCAAATCTCAGCTACGAGGTTTGGGGTTTGGTGTTTGGGATTTGAGCTTGCACGTCCGTGGTCGCTCTGTTTTGATTCTGTTTGCTTGACGAGTTCCCTGCAGCTTGTGAGTTTCGACAAGTATGAAGGTGGAATACACGGATGCGCCGGCTGCTCGGGCTGAACCGACTACGGGCGATAAGATGCCGTGTCTGTATTGCGGGCATCTCCTGCCGAAAGACGCCGAGCGCTGCGACCGCTGCGATTGGGTGCGCGGCGCGACACAAACCGCGGAAGGCAAAGCGAGCGACATGGTCGCGGTCATGTTCAGTATCATTCCCGGGCTTGGACACATCTATAAGGGACACATCCTGGCGGGTCTTCTCTGGATGGTGGGCGCGATCCCGGTCGGCATTTTTGTTTTCCTTGCTGCGTTCGCCTCTGCCGGCTGGGGACTGGGTCTGTTCTTCTTCTATCTGGCGGCAGTGATGCTTCATGCCTACGGGATCGAGGATCGCGTCGTGCCGCCGGAGAGTGATGAAGGCGAAGAGTATTAGGCTGGTTACGTCGTCACATCGTTACATCGTGAATCGTGAATCGTGAATCGTAGGCCGATTCACGAATCTCGGTTCTCGAATTACGAACTCGGTGTAACTGCGTCGTGAATTTCTTCGAGGATTTCGCGCATACCGTAGCGAAATCTCCAGTTTGGATAATGCGCCTGAAACTTTCGCACGTCGCTGATCCACCAGATGTGATCGCCGACACGATTGGTTTCCTCGTAGGTCCAGTTTAACTTTTTGCCGCTGATCTGTTCGCACATTTCGATTGCTTCGAGCATGGAACAGTTGCTGTGGCGGCTGCCGCCGATGTTGTAAACTTCCCCCGCGCGCGGTGCGCGAATGAATTCGGTGAATGCTTCGACCAAATCAAAACTGTGAATGTTGTCTCGGACCTGTTTGCCTTTGTAGCCGAACACACGATAAGGCCGGCCACTAACTGCGCAGATCATCAGGTATGAAAGAAAACCATGCAGCTCTGTGCCGGCGTGCGCAGGCCCGGTGAGACAACCGCCACGGAACGAAACTGTGGGCATTCCAAAATATTTCCCGTATTCCTGCACGAGAATGTCCGCAGCGACTTTCGACGCGCCAAACAGGGAATGTTTCGTGTAATCGATACTCATCGTCTCGGAAATACCTGGCTCGTATTCATGGCCGGGCTCGATTTCCCAGCGTTTCTCCAATTCGCGCAGCGGCAAACGATTCGGCGTGTCGCCATAGACTTTGTTGGTGGAAGTAAAAATGAACGGCGCCTCCGGAGAAAACTTTCGCGCGGCTTCGAGCAGATTCAGTGTGCCGTTGGCGTTCACGGTGAAATCGGTTTGCGGATCGCGCGCAGCCCAGTCGTGTGACGGTTGTGAAGCGGTATGAACGATCGCTTCAATCGCGCCGCGATGCTGCTTGAACAGATTCATCAGCGCGGCGACGTCGCGAATATCCATGTCGTGATGTTCGTAACTGCGAACGTTCGCAAGCAGATCGTCGCGGGTTCCTTTGGTGGACGCTTCGGCGCCGAAGAATTCTGCGCGCATATCGTTGTCGATCCCGATGACGCGCGCGCCCTCACGTGCGAAGCGCTTTACGCTCTCCGAGCCAATCAATCCGGAGGAACCTGTGACGATGATCGTGCGCATCATGACGATTTCACTCGACCCGCGTTTATTCCGCGATAATCCATGTCACTTCGCCCACGGAAGGGTTCACTCGCGCCGCGGGAAATTGTTGGTCGCCCTCGAGCACGCGCTCGATTAGCTGCCGACTCTTCGACGCGCCTACGAGAAACAAAATGTGCCGGGCACGATTGATAAGCGGGAATGTGAACGTCAATCGCCACGCGTTTAATTTGGGAACAAAGTTCGCCACGACTTGACGCGCCGTCTCTTCCAACGCAGCAGTCGCCGGAAAAAGCGATGCCGTGTGCCCATCGTCGCCAAGGCCGAGAAGAATGAGGTCGTGGGGATAAATGGGTTCACCGCGCTCGGCGGCGATGGCGTCGAGTTGCTGTTCGTACTCCTGCGCAGCGATTTGCGGATCAATTTCGCCGCGCATCCGCATGATCGATTTCTCGGGAACGGCAGCAGGCACAAAAAGATTTTCGCGCGCCATCCTGAAGTTGCTTTGCGGATCGTCCGGCGGGACGCAACGCTCGTCTCCGAAGGTGAAGCGAATCCGATTCCACGGCAGGTCGCGCGTCTCCGTCGCAATCCGGGCGTAAACCGGCGCGGGCGTGTTCCCGCCCGAGAGCGCCATCCGGAACTGGTTACGCTCAGCGATGGCTTTGCGCGCCGTGTCGAGAATTAAGGCTGCGGCGTCGGCAACGAAATTTTTGGTGTGAAGGACTTTCGGGGCAGCGCTCACGCTGATGTCGGACTCAGATCGCGCAATGCGACTGGCCGCGCTTTTGCAGGTAACGCTGATGATATTCCTCGGCGCGCCAGAACTTCGCTGCCGGTTCAATCTGCGTCACGATCGGGCGATTGAAACGGCCGCTCTTTTCCAATTTTCCTTTTGAAGCGGCGGCGGCCGATTGTTGCTCGGGCGAATGATAAAAAATTACGGAGCGATATTGAGTGCCGAAGTCAGGGCCCTGCCGGTTCAGCGTAGTCGGGTTATGATTCGACCAGAAAACATTCAGAAGTTGGTCATAGCTGACCCGCGACGGATCGAACTCCACTTCCACCACCTCGGCGTGTCCGGTCTTGTCGGTGCAAACGTCCTGGTATGTGGGATTCTCTTGTGTTCCACCTGCATACCCGACGCTCGTGGACAAAACACCTTTCACGTTACGGAAAGTTTCCTCCACGCCCCAGAAACATCCTGCGCCGAATGTAGCTTTCTCAGGTTGCATGCGAACACGATGAGACCATTACACCACGTGCGCAACCAAATGCTTGCCTGCATTCGCGGCTTGACTTGCCGGCCTCGGTCTCATTTCCCTACTCCTTAAGTCCAATTGCGGTCGATTACGATCGCTGGTACTGCAAATGCCTTAAACGCAATGAACAGCTCCGCCACTACCCTACAGCAAATCCGTCCGCTGCTGCCTGTCCGGCTTTTCAATGGATTTGGGGCGCTGCTGAAAAAAACGCGAATTCGATCGACTCGGATGACTGCGGCGGATGTGATCGGGACTGCAAAGCGACGCTGCAGCCTCGACGATTTTGGTGAAGGCGAGTTTTTTGAAGCGCTGTCACGCCTGCTCGATTCCTGCCAAGAGGAGGCCGGGCTCAACCTGATCGGAAAAGTTGCTCTGAAGGTCGACGTTCTGGAAACGTTGTGCGCGCGTCTGAAAATGGAACGGGACCGCCAGCTTTATCCAAATATTTCGCGACAGGAAATCCGGGAGCCGCTTTTTATCATAGGACTGCCTCGCAGCGGAACAAGCGCGTTGCACAGGCTCCTCGCCGCGGACCGGGAGCATCGAGCTCCTCTGATGTGGGAAGTTAGGTCGCCATCGCCCCCTACTCGTGCCGGCGAGAAACGCCGAATTCAGCGGGCGACACAAAGTTGT
Organism: Verrucomicrobiota bacterium; assembly: GCA_046725275.1. GTDB lineage: Bacteria > Verrucomicrobiota > Verrucomicrobiia > Chthoniobacterales > UBA10450 > Udaeobacter. The sequence continues at coordinate 1,580 of JBKOYE010000106.1, read as the reverse complement.
AACTTCTTTAACTGGCTCGTGCCTACATTCCGCTACGTGCACGCGGTGGGTGCAGAAGTTCCGCAGGAATGCGTCAGCCTTATGACGCCGACGTTTCTAAGCGATCAGTTCGATGCAATGTACTATGTGCCATCCTATCGCGCGTGGTTTTTTCGGCAGGATTTGCGGCCGGCATACGAATATCATCGCCGGTTTCTTCAACATCTGCAGTTTCGGCGGGCTTCCCGCCGTTGGATCCTGAAAGCACCTACTCACATGTTTGCCATGCCGGCGTTGCTGTCGGTTTATCCGGATGCGCTGTTCGTGCAGACCCACCGGACGCCGGTCGATTCGATGGCTTCGGTGTCGAGTCTCGTGACGATCCTTCGCAGCGCGTTTAGCGACGCAGTTGATCCGATCACGGTGGGCCGCGAAGCAATTCATTACTGGTCTGAGACCATGGACAAATTTTTGCCTGAACGCGATCGATTGGCCGACAATCGGATTTGCGACATCAAATATGACGAGATCCGTCGCGAACCCATCGGCGCAGTTCGGCAAATTTACGATTATTTCGGATGGTCATTATCGCGAGAAGCAGAGCAACATATGCGTGCCCTCATTGCAAGCCAGGCTCAGAGACAATCTGCCAACCACCGGTACGACTTATCGCAGTTTGGTTCTTCCGTGCAGGAAGTGCTCAATGCGTTCGGGCCGTATTGCGAGCGATTTAATTTGTCGGAGGCCACTCGTGCAAAGCCGAAGCAAGCAAATCGCTCGATTGCGTGATCCGATCGAGCAGCAACGATTCGGGATGACGTTTGAGGTTAGCCGTGTCGTCGGCGTCGATCATCCAAGTTTGCCGGGACATTTTCCTGGCGCGCCTCTTGTCCCGGGAGTCGTAATCCTCGACGAAGTGCTCGAAGCGCTGACTGAATGGCGTGAGAACTCGCAGCTCACCGGGGTACGAACAGTGAAGTTTCTTGCGCCTCTGAAACCGGAGCAGCCATTCACGATTTCTTTCTCCGCGAAGACTAAAATCGCCGACGAGGTATATTTTTGTTGTCGCGCCGAAGACCGCGTAATAGTCGAAGGTCGACTTGAAGTCTGTTGGGGAGCAAAATGAATCCGTGAACGCGTCTGCATTCGACGGGCACAAATTTGAGACTGGGCCGAGCGACCCGCGGCTCGCCGTGTGTCTCAAGGGCTTTCCACCGGCGATATTCAGCGAACGCTTGTATCAAAGCATCGAACTGATGGAGCGTTACAGTATCGAAGTGGCTGTTGACTTGTTAGGCCAACTGAACCTGGCGCAACAGCTCGGCACGTGGCGATCAGCTGATGAGCTTTGCGGACTGCTTCGTTTTCAACCGCGTTTCAGGCTTGCCTTAGGTTGGATCCTGGCGCGCTTGGTCGAAACTGGCTGCCTGGAGGTCGAATGTGACGGTGAAAGCCATGCATATCGTTTGCACAAGACGCCGTGGGAACCGGATCTGAAACGCCTGCGCGCTCTCGGACTGAACATTGATCCCTGTAACGCGGCCACATTGGACTTGTTGGATCTCGCGGCAAGCCTTTATCCCGCCGTTGCAACAGGCCAG
>JBKOYE010000170.1:0-6032 GCA_046725275.1 Verrucomicrobiota bacterium | reverse complement strand
ATGTTCTGCAACTCCCGTCTCGCGATCCAATCGCGCATGGCACCGGCATTTTCGACGTGTTCCACCAGCAAATGTAAACCTCCGTCAGCAGATTCGACCAGCTTCTGGCACAGGACTCCAGAGAGTTGGTTTGCCAGAAGGCTCACACCATGCTTCTCGTCTGCGGCCGGAAAAAGATTCAAATAACGCTCCATCGTGTCTGCAACCTTCTCCGAATGCATGGTTGAAACAACGAGATGTCCGGTTTCCGAAGCCTGCAGCGCCGTCAACGCCGTCTCGTAATCCCGAATCTCGCCAACAAAAATGACATCCGGCGCCTGACGAAGCGCGCTTCGCAACCCGGTGGCAAAAGTGCGAGTGTCACGTCCGACCTGTCGCTGGGTGAAATAACAGCGACTGTTGGTGAACTGATACTCGACCGGATCCTCGATCGTCACGATGTGTCGCACCAGATTGTCGTTCATCCATTGAAGCAGGGAAGCGATGGTGGTGGATTTCCCTGAGCCGGTTGGTCCCGTCACAAGAATCAGACCGTGCTCGCGAGCGCCCCATCGGGTCAGGAGCCACTCGGGCGCTCCGAGCGCTTTTAAGCTGGGCACTCTGGTCTTGATACGGCGCAGGACCGCACCGAGGCGGCCCATGGTGCGGTGCAGGCTCACGCGGTAGCGCGTATGCGTGCGCGAGACGTAGCCGCTGTCGCGATCTATGTCGCCGTCGCCTTGCGCGTTCGCACCGCAGGCCTGCCAGAAGGCGGTAATCTCCGCGAGAGACAGCGGTTCTTCGCCGAACACGCTAATTTTTTCATTGACCTTGAGCCGAGGTACCTCGTCCTCCTGAAGGAAGACGTCGCTCGCCTCCTGCTGCTCCGCGGCGTCGAGAATGCTGTCGATTCTTTGCTCCATGGCTCGCAACTTCTACCACGGCGCGCGGAGAGGTGGCAAGCGTTGCTGACTGATCTGGAAGCTGTAAAGATTGATTGTTTGAGTTGACCGTGATTCAGCCCTGGCTCTCCGAATATGTTGATTCTGTGCCGGGAGTCATTGGCGCGCGATTGTGGTGCTATTGGGAAAAAGCTCAGCCACCGCTGGCGAACCGAGCCCGCGGGAAGCGGTGCGAGATGGACGGGCAGCCCGAATGGGTGAGCATCGGGAGCATGCGAATCAAAGCGAGCATTGCTTTCATTTCATCCTTCATAATTCGTCCTTCAGCCTTTCAGTACGGCGGCCGGCGATTGGCTGCAGCGATTGGTTAGGCGAATAGTGCATTAGCTCTTTGGGTATTTTCCCGAGTAGGCGATGGGCACGCGAACTTTGGCGGCAGTGGCGCCTGGTATCCCCTGCCATCTGTGAAATGTCTCGATACTGATCTGATCCAGAAGCGCCGAACCGGTGGATTTGTGAACCTCGACCGACGTGACAACACCAGTGCGAGTGTCAACATGCAGGATAAAAATACCTGATCCTTTAAGGCCTTGACATCCGGCCGCGGTGCTTGCAGAAAAATGCCTTCCATGCCAGCGAGGCAATTGGCAGAGACGAAAACAACGGCAGCAATAACGGAGAGCAGGTTTGCGCGCATGAATTCGTCTAACGAGACAGAGATAAGCCATGGCAGGGTGCCGTGGCAAACCCGCTGAATGGAGCCCGCGGGAAGCGGTGCGACATAGATGGGAGAACCGAAGGTCGAAAGAGCGGGAGCGACTGAGTCAACTTATTTCGCTCTGGGGACGTTGGCTTCATCGATTGGTTAGACACCCCGCCAGACAAAAGCGATGATCACTGCAGCATCCGTTTGTTGAATGTCGATTGGTTAGGGCGCTGACTTGTAGAGTTGCGAGCGCGCAAGGATACCGTAACGGAATGATCCTTGTCCTCCTGAAACAAGCACCTGCCCATTCGGCAGTAACGTTGCCGCATGAAACCGGCGCGAGGGGCTAAGATTGTTGGTGCGCGTCCAAGTTCCCATTGTCGGATCGTATAATTCCGCACTACCCGGCCCGACATTGCCGCCGGTCACCAGCACCTGGCCATTCGTCAGCAACGTTGCCGTATGATGGGAGCGCCCAGTAACCATCCAGCCGGTGATCGTCCACGAGCCAGTCATTGGGTCGTATAGTTCCGAGGCGGTCCCCGCAATCAGCACCTTCCCATTTGGCAGCAATATCGCCGGGTCAGCGAAGTGCCCGAAGTTCATATTCTTAGTCGCGGTCCAGACCCCCGTCGCGGGATCGTAGAGTTCCGCGGTTACAGAAAGATGGTTGTCGAACCCGCCAGCCACCAACACCTGTCCGTTCGGCAGCAAGGTCGCTGAGTGACTGTCGCGCCCGACGTTCATACTGCCAGTCGTCGTCCATTTTCCAGTTGCCGGATCGTAGAGTTCCGCGCTGGTTAAGCCGAAAGCGCCGCCGAAGCCACCCGCCACCAGCACCTTCCCACTCGGCAGCAACGTTGCCGTGTGTAGGATGCGTGAATCGGTGAGGCTGCCTGTCGCACTCCAGCTCCCGGTCGCCGGATCGTATAATTCCGCGCTTATATCACTAACCACCAGCACCTGCCCATTCGGCAGTAGCGTCATCGTGTGATAGTAGCGTGCGGAGGCCATAGTGCCGGTCGCCGTCCACACCTCAGTCGCTAGATCGTATAGTTCCGCGCTTGCTAAGGCAGTTCTACCATCGCTGCCGATGCCGCCGGCTACCAATACTTGCCCATTCGGCAGCAGAGTCGCCGTGTGATAGGCGCGTGCAGTGACAAGGTCGCCGGTGGCTCTCCACCTACCAGGCGCATGCTCCGGCACAGATGGACGCAGCGCGGCGGTATCTTCCGCGGCCGCGGTGCTCATAGGGTCAAAGGCCAAAACGAGGCCAGCCGCGTAAAGAGCAAAGCCGATTAAAAGGCGTGGATTGACGAAGGCTGATTGAGGTGCGTATTCTGTTGTCATGAGGTTCTTTCTGCTTGTTGATACAGGTCAGAACCCGGTATATCGCATCTCTAACGGCGGGCGTTCAAGAAAAATCCAGGCAGGGATATGTCGAGCATCTGTTACAAACCGGAAGTCGAACGCATCGCGGAATACGTCTAACGAGAACAAGATGAGCGACGGCGGACGAGGGCGCGCGTCGCTCGGAGTGGAAATCTGGAAGTCATCTAAAAGTGGAGCGTACAGCGGTCCGCCGTTCGCTCCATCGCATGGTTAGATGCCTCGGGTCGCGCCCGTACTACTTGCTGCGAGGTCGCTCCGCGGCAGGCTTGAAGTCGAATTTGCCTTTGCCCTCCTGATAAAACACGCAATCACTGCCGGACCGGCAGCCGCTCACGTGCACCCAGTCGCCCGGCATAATCACAACGGAGCCGGGGCCGAAGTCCTTGGCCGAGGCCGCATCCGCTCCCGTGTACCAGACTCCGCTGATGATCACGTTTTTAAGTTCGCTGCTGTGGGAGTGCTGCGGGTTGTCAGTCCCGGCAGGAACTTTGCGAATCTGCGAGTAGGGCCCGGTTTTAGGGTCTCCGGAAAGGACGGCGAATTGCATGCCTTTTCTCTCTGGGAGTTCGACCCACTTCAGATCCGTAAACGAGACCATGAGTGGTGCCTTGCTCTCCGGCTTCTGCGCGCTCTCTTGGGCGAGCAACGCTATCGAAACGCACGCTACAGCTACAGTGACGAAGAATATTCTCATTTCAGTCCTCCTTGTTTCTATTTCTCACCTGCTCGAACAATCGCGAATTCTTTCCGCATCTAACGAGACGCAAGCTCAGCCACGGCTGAGGGAAGCCCAAGTGCCAGCTTCCATCGGTACACTAGGTACGTTGGACATGAAAAAACCGACGCCCTCTGAGCCGTTGGCTGCAGCGCCCAGTTAGGCGTTGCGCGTATTCTCATTGTTGTGATGTGGCGTCCGCTCGATAAGTCGGAGGGAACAGTGGCTGTGCTGGTGTCTCATCATCGGTGCTCTCCTCGTAGTAATACACGCAACGGTGATTACGGCCCCATCGGTCAGTGACGATAAGGCGCCCTGCCCACTCTGTATCGTCGCCGAAGTCATCAATCCACAAGCGGAGCTTTTTGAGTTTGTCGCGGGATATTGGATTCGTGTCCTCAATCTCGTACAGCCAGTATGTCTGTAGTTCTGGCGCGACGAAATACATGTCGCAGAGGAATGGCGTGCGATACTGCTCTGACATATTCCGAATGTAAATTGCCTTGGTGAGAAGCGGGTCACCGGAATTGGCCTCGACGACCTCATCGTCTGCGTAGTCCTCGCGCCAACGAGCCTCGAAAACGGTTCGGAGAAATCCAGCGTCTTGGACACCTGGCACAAGCCTGCGGATCGTGTCTTTTGCGTAGTCTTCAATGCCTCGTGTCATAAATAACGCGCAGAATCAAAGATATATTGCCTTGGTCGCTTGATACAATACTTTTTCAACCTACGACTCCTGTCTATCAAACAAGGTACGGTGCCCCAGACGGCAATTGTATGGCCGCCTGTGTTGCCTCGATCTTGGATAAACGAATTGAGGACGTTGATGTTGACGTCGCGGGTTGCAGCTCATGCAAGGTTTTGTTGAGGAAGCTTGAGGAGAAAGCGGAGTGCAAGATGTATCGAATTCCCCACGAAGCGATCGTCGATGGAGTTGTGAGATCAGCAGAACGCTACTGCATTGTCAGCGTGTGCGCCTGTGTCTTAAATAATGATCCATCTCATCCGGATAACACCTGGCATAGCGTCGTGTGTGAAATTAAGGAGGACGGGAAGCTCTCTCTAGTATTCGACCCTAACGCCTACGATCAACGAACTAAGCTGGAGCAGTTCAAAGCGATGGGACACCTTTTCATAGTAAAGGCGAACGCGCGGGAAGTTAACGTCTAACGAGACATAAGATCAGCTGTGGCGGGCGAGGTGGCGCGTCGCCCACAGGGAAAGTGTTGTAGCCATCTCAGAAGTTAATCGCAAGCTTGCCCGCCGTCAGCTGCATCGCTTGGTTAGGCCTTACATCGATCATAGTTGGATCGTCCATTCTTCGCCGGTTCGATGGAAGGTACTTTCTTTGAGAGTCAGATCGTTCTGAACTGTCCGCACGGTTATCTCGACATCATCGAGTGCAACCCTTGGGGGTGCACCACGAGACATATTGCCGAGAGGTAATACACCCTCTTTTTGAATCTTGATTTCCCCGTCCATCTGTTGTATGCGGAACGAGCTTGATGGGACGACGGCCTCGCCGACGCGTAATTGTCCATTTGCGACGACGACGCCGCCCTTGCGTATGTTGAACGATGCCGCCTCAATGAATCCCGGCTTCTCTCCGCTGTTTGTGACAAGGCAAGTGACGACTAGACCCAAACTCGATACTGATATGTCGTCGCCACCAACCATCCCAGCCGACCCCCACGATTTGAGTGAAGCGTCACGCAAAAGCAGAGTTACACTTGATCGTTCTTTGGCGAAAGCCTTAACGAAGACGGGCACGGCGACCGTCGAAACCGAAAGAAGCGCCAAGAGAAGCGCTAGGACAGTATTGCTGAAATCTAGATGACGCCTCCAATTCTGATACCCATCACACTCTTTGCATTTGATTGCGTCTTCATGAATCTCGCTCTTACAGGATATACAGAGTTTTGACATAGTGATGGAAGGGGCCTAACGAGAAAAAGCTCAGCCACCGCTCTGGGAGCGTGGCTGCGCCACAACTGAAAATACAATAATCAAGGTCGACATGAACGCGCAACGCCAAAAAGCGGTTGGCTGGAGCGAGTGGTTAGGCGGTGCGGCGGTGCGCTAAGCAGAGCACTCACGGTTCTAATTTGCGTTTTCTTCGATCTCATCCAACCAGCCGCCACCTACCCCCAACTGTCTGCGTAGACGCCCTAAGTCATCAGAGCTCTTTTTCATACCTGCAGCCAATTCTGCATCAAGTGGCTTGGGTTCTGTGAATTTGTTCGCAACAGCGAAACGTGAACGGTCGATTTCAAGCAGTCCATACGCCATGACAATTTGAACCCATAAGTCTTCACTCACGTTGCCTGCGAGACTGGAT
>JBKOYE010000196.1:0-19442 GCA_046725275.1 Verrucomicrobiota bacterium | reverse complement strand
ATGTTGAACATTCCGTCGAGCACTTTTTGGAACGGGAAATACACGCGCAAGGCTTCCTTATCGACCGCGTATTTTTGTTTGTTCCGTTGGTTGTCGTAGTAGCGCCAGTCCCACACCATGATTTTGGCGTTTGGATCGTTCGTATCGGCAGCCTTCAACTTTTGCAGTTCGGCCACTTCGGTGTCGAATTTTGGTTGAATGCCGGTAACCAGATCGTTGATGTACTTTTCCGCATTCACGCCGGTCTTGGCCATTTTGACTTCGGTCTGGTAATCATCCCACGATTTATAACCGAGGCGCAGTGCGATCTTGTTCCGGAGCGCCAACATCTGGTTGAGAATGGAGACGTTGTCTTTCGCGAGGGTTTCGCGAACGAGATAAAGTTGTTTGCGTGTGGCTTCGCTCTTCGCATTTTCCTCAACGGTATTAAACTGCCAGGTGACGTTTGCCATCACGGTATAAACGTCGTCTCCGGTTTTGATGCCGGGCGAGGCAAAGAAACTTTCCGGCAGGCCATCGAGATCTGCCTTGGTGAACATGACCGGAGCGTTGACCTTGACAATGTTGGTGTCGAAATCAGTTCCAAGCTTGGATAATTCCTTGCGCAGTTGTTCGACTTCTTTCCGCTGGTCAGGCGGTAGGTCTAAACCGGCCCGGCGATAGTCCCGCAATGTTTCCTTGAGGAGCTTTTCGTCTTCACCCGTGAGCTTCGGGTGCGTGTCGGCAAAAGCTTTGATGGCTTTGTAAACGTCCTGGCGATAATCCACGCCGACCGCCCAATCCTGGAACGCTTTCACCGCGTTCTCCGCGGCAGTGCGCATGGCGGGATTTGTGTTCGTTTCCTTGAGGATTGTGGCCTTGTTTGCTGCGAGACTCGCCTGATATGTGACATCATCGAGCGCAACCACGGTGCTCTTAAAAGTGACTTTGCCGAGGTCCTGCGCACCTATCTGATCCAGTGCCGCGTTCGCCTTCGCGATCGCGTTTTTCATTGCAGCCTCGACGGCTTCCGGCGTCTGATCCCAATCAGGGATCGTCAGCACGGCGTTGGCTTTCGCCGCGGCGGCGCGAAAATCATCCACCGTTTTCGGTTCAGCGGCTGAAACAATTAAACTCGACGCGAGCAGAATGAGTGGGACGCGAAGAAATGCGGCTTTACTGGAATAGTTCGACATAGAAGTGGAAGAGCGAATCAGCCAAAGATTTACACAATTTCAGACATGGCAGAAGGAATTTTGCTGAATCTGTGTTTCATCTGTGTTCATCTGTGGCGGGAACCGGCAGTTCGGGAAAACGCTTAGAAGCATGGTCCACAAATTTTTCGTCGCCTTTATTCCGATTTTTGTCGCAATCGATCCGATTGGGCTGGTGGCAGTGTTTATGGGTCTGGCCGGTAACGCCTCGCGCGAACAGCGACAACGCGAGGGTTTCACCGGCATCTTTACGGCGCTTTGCGTTTCGGCGGGTTTTGTATTTCTCGGGAAGATTATTTTTACGGCGTTGGGAATTACCGTGGCAGATTTTCAGGTTGCCGGCGGCCTGATCTTGCTCGGCTTGGCGGGACGCGAATTGCTCAATATTGCGCCAGCCGATCGTGAAGCAACCGACGACTTCGGCGTTGTGCCGCTTGGCATGCCCTTGATAGCCGGCCCTGCGCTGCTGACAGCGCTGCTTATCCTGGTGGATACAGTGGGGCTGATGTTTACGCTGCTCTCACTCGTGGTCAATCTCGCCCTTGTCGCAGTCGCATTCTGGAATGCCGATCTGGTCGCGCGCTGGATGGGCAGACAAGGACTGCGCGGCGTGTCAAAGATAGTCGCGCTCTTGCTGGCGGCTATCGCCGTCAGTTTGATCCGGCGTGGCTGGCACGGCGTGTGAGTGTCGCGACTGAATCAAATTCGCAGCCTTTGCGGACCGACCTCCGCCGGTCCGCATCCTTCCGGCTGTCACCGAACTTCGCCGCGTGTTACAAGCCTGTGTCGAAACGCGCGCCGCTGGCAATATGCCGGCGTGCGGACGGCCAGAATTCCTTCAGCTCCGCGGTTTTATCGCCGTGCTGATACCGCCAATTCAACTCAACTTCGATAGCCTTGATCTCGTCTTGCTGTGGCAGTGCCATTCCGTTGTAGATGTAAGCAGGGACCTCGTTGCGCGTCCTGGTGAACGGGACTGTTGCGTAGAGATCCAGGCGGCGCTGCTGAAGTTGAGCCGTGCTCCAGTCTCGATAGGCGGGGCTACGATAGCCCCATACGTCCGCCGTATAAGCATACCTGGAATACGAGTAACCGCCGGTTACTGCCGGACCGGGCGGGGCCGCGGGCTGGTTTGCGCAGCCGATCAGCCCAACGGCAAATGCTGCTAAGAATAATCGTTTCATACTGTTTGATTCCTTGATTTAATTCAGACTCCCACTTGCGACTATTAAACCACAGAAATACATCGTAGTCGCAGGTTTATTTTGCTGTTTGTGGCCGATCCGCTAAGGTCCTAATGCAAATCCAAACAACAGTCGCAGGCCGATTCACAGTAGAAAACTGGCCGGCTCATTGACACCCCGAGCGCCTCTCGGTAAAATCTTCACTTTTATGAGATTTCCTCTTCCGCTCACAGCGAAAATCGCTGCTTACGTGATCGGACACAAGCTGCGTGGCACCAAGAAATTTGCCACCGTGCTTCAGCTTGAGCCGTTGCATACCTGCAACCTCACATGCACCGGTTGTGGGCGGATTCGCGAATACTCCACATCGCTCAAGGACATGATGAGCTTGGAGGACTGCCTGGCGGCGGCGGAAGAGTGTAACGCGCCGATGGTCTCCATCTGCGGCGGGGAACCGCTGATCTATCCGCACATCGAAGCGCTGGTCGAAGGATTGCTCGCGCAGAACCGAATCGTTTACATCTGCACCAACGCGATGTTCATGCGCAAAAAAATGCGCGAGTGGCTGGCGCAAGAACTGAGCAAAGCTCAAAACGGCAGCGGCAAAAACTTGCAGCATAAGATCGGGCTGCTCCTCGAGCGCGGCCTAATCTCCGAAAAAGACGCCGCTGAAATCCGCAAGGGCCCCAAAGATCCAGTAAAGCCGACGATCGGGCCAAGCAAATGGATGTACTGGAATGTGCACCTCGATGGCTTGGAGCGGACGCACGACCTGATCGTGGAGCGCGAGGGCGTTTTCAAGGAATGCATTCTGGCCGTCAAAATGGCGAAGGTGTTGGGATACCAGGTTGCGACGAACACCACGATCTACAAGGAAACCGACATGGAGGAGATCGAACGGATGTTCGATTATCTCTCCGATCTCGGCGTGGACGGACACACCATCACGCCGGGGTACGATTACGATGCTGCCAAGCGAGACATGATCAAACGGCTCAAGTTGCGACCGGAAGATTTTTTCCTCACGCGTGCCATGACGGTCGAGAAATTCCGGAAAATCGAGAAATGGATGAACCGCTACACGTTTTTCGGCACGCCGGTTTACTTTGAATTTCTCGCAGGCAAGCGAGACCTGACTTGTTCAGCTTGGGCAATTCCGACTCGGAACATTCGTGGTTGGAAAGGTCCATGCTACTTGATGACGGACGGTCATTTTTCAAGCTACGCGGAGCTGCTCGAACAAACCGAGTGGGACCGTTACGGAGTCCTCAATGGCGTCGCGCGCGACAGCCGCTGCGAAAATTGCATGGTGCATTGCGGATATGAGCCGACTGCGACCCTGGGCTTGCAGGCCCAGCGCAGCGACACTTGGAAAACCATAAAATTCAATTTCGGCCCGAAGCCGAAGCCCGCGGGCCGCGGCAGTGAGGTTCTCGCCTACAACGGTGTCAGTTCGGGAAACGGTCATCTGACCGGCACGCGCGCAGAACCAACCGCGCAAGCCTCCTGAACGATCGAGATGCCGTCGAACCAATTGATAGTCTTGCCGAGCGCGCCGGATTTATCCGAAACGTACTCGGCGGCAGACGAGGAAATCGCGCAGGCAATCGCGCGCGCCCAGGAAAATCTTTTGCGACAGCAAAAGCCTGACGGGCATTGGTGCGGCGAACTGCTTGTCGATAGCACGCTGTGCTCCGATTACGTCGTGTTCATGCACTGGTGCGGCGAAGTGGATGCGCAATTGCAACGGCGTTGTGTTCGTCACATTCTCAAACGTCAACTGCCCGATGGCGGTTGGAACATTTACCACAGTGGACCGAGCGAGATTAACGCGTCGGTGAAGGCGTATTTTGCGCTGAAACTTTCCGGCTGTTCTGTGGACGCGCCGTTCATGCAGGACGCACGTGCCACCATCATGCGCCTGGGCGGCATCCCGCAGATGAACACGTTCAGCAAGCTTTACCTCGCGCTACTTGGTGTGTTCCCGTGGAAATATTTGCCGGCCATTCCGGTGGAGATGGTACTCCTCCCAAACTGGGCGCCTTTTCACATTTACAAAATGTCGTCCTGGAGTCGCGCCATGCTCTTGCCGCTCTCCATTATCAATCATTTCAAGCCGACGCGCATTTTGCCTGGCGAAAAACAGCTGCATGAGCTGTATCCTCTCGGCACTGAGCAAGCTGATTTGAGGCTGCCACGAAGCGAGAAGTTCTGGACGTGGCGCAATTTCTTCCTCCGCCTCGATGACACATTGAAATTTTTACAGCCGCTCCGTATTGGCTTGCTGCGGCAGCGCGCGTTGGAAGCGGCGGAGCGCTGGATGCTCGAACGCATCGGAGAAGGCAGCGACGGCCTTGCCGCGGTTTATCCCGCGATGCTGAACTGTCTGATTGCGCTGCGCTCGCTCGGCTATTCAAGAAGAAATCCCGTTTACGCCAAGGCAGAAAAAGATTTCGCCGGACTGTTCGTCGCTGATCTCGAGGACTTTCGCATTCAGCCCTGTTTGTCTCCCATTTGGGACACGGCGATCACGATCATTTCGCTCGCCGATTCCGGCGTTCCGCCCGAGCATCCCGCCTTGCAAAAAGCCGCTGACTGGCTCGTCAACAAGGAAGTGCGTATCCGCGGCGATTGGGCGGTGAACAATTCGTATCCCGAGGCCAGTGGCTGGGCGTTCGAATACAACAACGTTTATTACGCGGACACCGACGACACGGCCATGGTGTTGATGGCGCTAAGGCTGGTCCAGCCAAAAGAACAACAATCACTCGACGAACTATTTCGTCGCGCGCTCGGATGGCAGCTTAGTTTTCAATGTCGCGACGGCGGCTGGGCGGCATTCGACAAGGACGTGACAACGCCATGGCTCGAAGACATGCCGTTTGCGGATCATAACGCGATCCTCGATCCGACATGCAGCGACCTGACCGCGCGCACGCTGGAGCTGCTCGGCTACATCGGTTTTGATCGCAACGCCAAATGCGTCCGTGACGCGATCCAATATCTGATCGCCACCCAGGATGACGACGGTTCATGGTACGGACGATGGGGAGTGAATTACATTTATGGCACATGGCAGGTGCTGCGCGGGTTGTCGGCAATCGGCGAAGGCATGACTCAGGACTGGATTTTGCGCGGCCGCGATTGGCTGGAGAGTTGCCAAAACAGCGACGGCGGTTGGGGCGAAACCTGTGGCACGTACGAAAATCCATCCACCAAAGGCATTGGCCTGAGCACCGCATCGCAAACAGCCTGGGCAATCATGGGCATCTGCGCTTGCGGCGATTTGGATCGGCCGAGTGTTCAGCACGGTTTGCGTTACCTTCTGCGCTCGCAAAAGCCCGACGGTTCATGGGATGAAGAGGAAATCACCGGCACCGGTTTTCCGCGCACGTTTTATTTGAAGTACGACATGTATCGCCAGAATTTCCCGCTGCTCGCTTTGGCGACGTATGTGAATCATCGACGCGAACTCGGGCCTCGCCCAGGCTTTTATCGCTGCGACCGAGGTTAGGCTACGAGCCTGACTAGGACAGCAGGCTGCCAGCCTGTCGAAGATCTCTGTCGCGCTATCACGCTGGCAGCCAAGATTGCGTGACTACCCAAAAAATAAAACCTATCCTTCGGCGTAATTCGATCTAAGAGTAACGATTATGGCTTACGAACTACCCAAATTACCCTATCCGTATGATGCGTTGGAGCCGCACATCGATGCGCGCACGATGGAGATCCATTACACCAAGCATCACCAGGCTTATATCGATAACCTGAACAAGGCGATCAAGGGGACGGATCTCGAGAAGAAAACAGTGGAAGACTTGATTAGCGATCTGAATGGTGTCCCGGAAAACATTCGCACGGTCATCCGCAACAACGGCGGCGGCCACGCTAATCACTCGTTCTTTTGGAAAATCATGGGACCGAACGCCGGCGGCGAACCCAAAGGCAAACTCGCTGACGACATCAAATCCGCGTTTGGCAGCTTCGATGATTTCAAAGAAAAATTAGCTGCTGCTGGCGTGGGCCGTTTCGGCAGCGGCTGGGCGTGGCTGATTAAGAACAAGAATGGCAAGCTCGAAATTGTTTCGACGCCAAACCAGGACAGCCCTCTTATGGACGGCAACACGCCGATTCTCGGCGTCGACGTATGGGAGCATGCGTATTACCTGAAATATCAAAACCGCCGGGCCGATTATCTTAAGGCGTGGTGGAACGTGGTGAACTGGGACGCGGTCGCGAATAATTACTGATTCGTCTCCGCGAATTCTTGCTGTAGCGGCGGTCTGTGACCGCCGCTAAAATTGTACCGGGCTCGGCGGTCACAGACCGTGGCTACAGTAATGGCTTATCTGAACGAAAATTACTTCAAGCTTCAGGCTGGCTATTTGTTTCCAGAGGTGGCGCGACGTGTGCGCAAATTCTGTGAGGCAAATCCTGAAGCCGCCAAGCGGTTGATTCGCTGTGGCATCGGCGATGTCACCGAGCCGCTTCCGCGCGCGGCGATCGAAGCAATGAAGCGCGCGATCGAAGAGCTTGGCCATCGTGAGACATTCCGCGGGTACGGTCCGGAACAAGGTTACGAATTTCTCAGATCGACAATCGCGCAGCGCGACTACCGCGACCGAAACATTGAGATTGCCGACGACGAAATCTTTGTATCTGACGGATCAAAGTGCGATTGCGGTTACATTCTCGATATTCTCAGCGGCCAGAACAAGGTCGCGATCCCCGATCCGGTGTATCCGGTGTACGTGGACACGAACGTGATGGCGGGCCACACCGGCCCGGCACGGAAAGATGGCAGCTACGAGGGCATCCATTATTTGCCCTGCACAGCGGAAAATCATTTCGTGCCCGAGCCGCCAAATGAACACCGCGACCTCGTCTATCTTTGTTTTCCAAACAATCCAACGGGAGCCGTCGCGTCGCGTGCGCAGCTATCACGCTGGGTCGATTACGCGCGCGAATACGAGGCGCTTTTGCTCTTCGACGCCGCGTACGAGGCCTATATTTCCGATCCCGAAATTCCGCATTCCATTTTCGAAATTCCCGGCGCACGCGACTGCGCCATGGAATTCCGTAGTTTTTCGAAAAACGGTGGGTTCACGGGTGTGCGCTGCGGGTTTACGGTGATGCCGAAATCTGTGCTCGCGCGAGCGGGCGACGGACGCCGATTCCCGCTGCATCCACTTTGGCAGCGGCGTTGGAGTACCAAGTCGAACAGCGTGTCTTATCCGGTGCAACGCGGCGCCGAAGCGTTGTATTCCGCTGAGGGCCGTAAACAAGTGGGTGCTCTGATCAATCACTACATGGGCAACGCAAAACTTCTTCGCGACGCGGCAGCCGACGCTGGCCAGGAGGCGTTCGGAGGAATCAACGCGCCTTACATCTGGGTGAAAACGCCGGACGGCCTGACGAGCTGGGAAATGTTCGACCGAATGTTGCGCCAAGCAAATGTGGTCATCACGCCAGGGTCTGGTTTCGGCGCACAAGGCGAAGGTTATTTTCGTATCTCCGCGTTTAACAGCAGAGAAAATGCCCAAGAAGTAGCGCGGCGGTTGCAAACCTTGCGAGGTTCGTGATGCAGATAATCTTGTCTGCGAACCGAATACACGCAGGCAGGATTGCCTGCGTCACACGACACGCGTAGAGTGCGCGAAGTTTTTCGGGGACCATCAGGCGTGCCGGATCGAAAACAAAATCTGCCGCAACTTTATCGCTTTTGTTTCCTGATGCTGGGCGATTCGCGCAAGGCGCAGGAAGTTTTTCATGCCACGTTACGCGAGGCAGCCCAGCGGGCTGCCCATGGGGAACTGCCAAGCGAACCATTCTGGTTGTTCCGCGATGCCCGCTGGCGTTGCTTGGAAGCAACGAAAAGTGACTTGCAACCGGAGTCGCTCGAAATGGACGAGCACGAGGTCGCTGCGGACGCGTCCTCACAGATCGGACGACTCGATCCCATGCAGCTCGCGATTTGGATTTCGGCCGCGCCCGATCCACAGCGGAGTGCATTGGCGCTGTTTTATCTCGACGAATTCGACTACGCAGAAATCCTCGATCTGGCCGAACTGAAGTTAAGCGAGCTTTCGCGTTTCCTCAGCAATGGCCGACGCCAATTGCAGGCATGGCTTGACGCAAAATTTCCTCAACATATGGACGTATGAAGTTGCTGTCGTCGATGCGCCGCCAACGCTCTCTTTTGAATTGCGCGCCGATCACCGCCCGTCGGTCGGTTGACCGTTCCATGCGTTGGGCAATATCTCGCGCAGACGGCTCCGCCGAATTTACCAACCAACAGAACTTCGATCGCGCCGTCGCGCGCCTGGTTCGTCTGATTCCCATTCCGGCCGAGTCTGCCGAGTGGTTCTCGGAGAAAGACCTGGTCCCGACTCCGAGATTGACCTGGAAAAAAATGGTGCGCAATCCGGCCGTGCTCGCGATCAGCATCGCCGTTGCGGTCATTGCAGGCGTGTTCGTGTTTAATTTTCTCGGACACTTAAACGATTTCCCGGGCTCGGCGACAGCTCGCAAATTGTTGGGAGTCGCTGCTTCCACGCGACCGGTGATGCTGGATCCCGTAACCGGTGAAGCAGGTACATTAAGCGACTTGTTTTTTATGAAGCATGGCTTGGAACATTATGATGTACCGGCGGAGTTCGCTGATTTTGGCACCATCGGTTGCCGCGTTTTTGAAGACGACGAGTCACGACGTATCGCTCAGATCTGGATCTCTGAGAAACGCATGCAGTTCTTTCTTTTTCCCGCTGAGAGAGAGAGCAAAACCGGAGCAGTGCTACGGTTCCCAGGATGGCGCTACGTTCATCAGGAAGGCTGGACGGGTGCCGTAACCGAACACAGTGGAGTCTGCTTCATGGCCGCGGTGCGCGGCCGCGACAAGGATTTACAGGCGTACATAGCAAAACCGAAGGAGTAGGGAAGTGCCAGGGGGGAGATTCGAACTCCCGACCAAGGGCTTATGAGTCCCCTGCTCTACCACTGAGCTACCCTGGCCGAAGGCGGAGAAATTCGATCTCATCACACTCAGTGTCAACGCGCGCGAATATGCCAACGGGTTGCTCCAGCAGGCTTTGTGCGTTGAACGGCTGTGAAGGTGCTGGTAAGCAGGTCCCGGTGTCATGAATGGCGAGCGGGCTCTCGAAAGATTTTTCGCACTTGGAAATTCGTACTGGCTGACGCGATTTGTCATACTGCGACTACTCGGATTTGTATATGCAGTCGCGTTTTTGGTCGCAGCCAACCAGCTCGTCCCGCTGATTGGCGAGCATGGGTTAACGCCAGCCACGCATTTTCTAAATGCGGTTCAAATGCAACTGGGCTCGCGAAGCGCCGGCATGCTGCGAATCCCGACGCTCTTCTGGTTCGGAATTTCGGACAATGGGTTGTTGATCTTGTCCTGGATTGGGTTCGCGCTGTCGCTCGTCGTTCTCGGCGGGTATGCGAACGCAATTCTGTTGACGCTCCTTTGGGCAATGTACATGTCGATCGTTCATATCGGCCAGATTTGGTACGGCTACGGCTGGGAAATTCAGCTGCTCGAGACGGGATTCTTATCCATTTTCCTTTGTCCACTGCTCGATGGTCGGCCGTTCCCGAAATACAGGCCGCCGATTCTGGTGATCTGGCTTTTTCGCTGGCTCGGGTTTCGTATCATGTTTGGCGCCGGCCTGATCAAATTGCGCGGCGATCCCTGCTGGCGCGACCTCACCTGTCTCTACTATCACTATGAGACTCAGCCAATCCCAAACCCGATTAGCCGCTATTTGCATTTTGCCCCGCGTTGGTTCCACAAATTTGAAGTGCTTTGGAATCACTTCGTCGAGCTGATCGTGCCCTGGTTTTCTTTTGGTCCGCGAACGGTGCGGCACATCGCCGGCGTTTTGGTGGTCATATTTCAGATTTTTCTGATCATCAGCGGCAATCTTTCCTTTCTCAATTATCTCACGATCATTCCGTTTCTGGCGTGCTTTGATGATAGTTTTCTTGGGCGTTTTCTGCCTCAACAGATTGTCAATCGCGCACAACGCGCGGCTCGGGAATCACAGCCGTTGCGTATCAACAACGGCATTTCCGTCGCATTATCGATCATAGTTATCTGGCTCAGCATACCGACGGTGCTCAATCTCGCCTCAGGCCGGCAATTGATGAACTATTCCTACGATCCGCTTGATCTGGTGAATACGTACGGGGCATTCGGCACCGTCGGCCGCGAACGAGACGAAATTATCTTTGAGGGAACAGATGACACGCTGATTATTGGCGAAACCAAATGGAAAGAGTACGAGTTTAAAGCCAAGCCCGGTGATCCGAATCGTCGTCCACCGTTCATCGCGCCATATCAGCCGCGAATTGATTGGCAAATCTGGTTCGCCGCGATGTCGTCACCGTCCGAGTATCCGTGGACGCTGCATTTTGTTTGGAAACTTCTGCACAACGATCGTGGCACGCTATCGCTAATTGCGAACAATCCGTTCCCCGACGCCCCGCCCCATTACATTCGGGCGCGACTTTATCGTTATCGACTTGCGCCGATTGGCGACAAAGCGTGGTGGAAACGCGAACCGGTCGGAGAATGGCTGCCCGTGCTTTCCGCTGACAATCCGCAGTTTCGCAAGTTGCTTGAGTCGATGGATTGGCTCGATGAGTAGCGTTCAGGTATCCTGCCTGAACCGAGTGAGTATAACCTAGCTTGAGCGAGATGAAATCTGCTCCGTTTGTTAGCCCTAACTTCCTGGAGCGCGTTGCTGAACCTGAGTCACCCTTTCGCGCTGGTTATCTGGCCTACCGAAGAGGCGAAATCACCCGCTCGGATTTGATTGCACGGCTGCCGCACGTTGCGATGCTTGGCGACAGCGTGTGCATGGGCATCTACATCTCGTCGCCGTGGAGCACGTTGTGGCGCGCGCACACGTCCCGCGGGAAAAATTGGTTTCTTCACCTCGATGCTGCTCCTGGCATTTCCAGTGTTTCGAAACGACTCGAGGCAATCACGCCTTTTGTGGCCATGGAATGCGCCGGAATTGGTGCGCTCGTGGATCATGAGTATGGCCGACAAAATCTTTTTCGCCGCATCCTAGGGACACGTAACTTTTCGGGCCAAATCGATGCGTTGCTGCGAGCGGGCAGGTTTCCCGATCTGATTTTGATTTCGATCGGCCACAACAATGTCGATTGGGCGTGGCGATGTCCTCCCAATGAGCTGGATAGACCGGAGGAGCGATTAAAACGGTTGAGCAAAGAGTTCCAGCAGAATTACGCGCGCGAGTTGCGACGCCTGCTCGATCACGTACTTGTCCAGCAACATCGCGTGGCGATCGTCGTTTACGGACTGGTTAATTTCGAATCCTATTTCAATGGCCGCGAGGCGGCCGAGCGTCTTCGAGAATCAGACACAACTTTGTATCCGCACCTGGAAACGACTTACAGGTATTTCATCTCATTCCATCCCGCTTACCGGCGCAATTTGGTTTGTCTCGCTGCGATGGCGAACGAAGAACTGCGCGCGATGGTGGAAGCATTGAATCGCGACGTTGTCGAGCACACGGAACGCATTCAATTGCGATATTCCGACGCGCTGGCGACCGCAGACCTCAGCCGCGCCGAATTACTGCATCCAATCGACGGGTGGCACGCCTCGGTGGAAGGACACAATGTCTTGGCCGATGCGGCGGTTAGCGATCTGAAAGCGAGTTTGGACTTTCTGGGACTGTCCCATTAACACCGTGTTTCAACGCGGTGTTATATGCCGACAAATCCGTTAAAGCCGTTTAAGCAGCTTCGCGCGATCACACGTCCACACCGCACCTCGCTAAAGCAACGTGCCAATGAGATCAGAGTTAGCGTAAGCTATCGCACAATCACAAATCGCCGCGTTCTCTCAATCGGCCGATTGTTTCTCGCATCATTCGATAACCGAAGTGCCCCTGCCGTACGCGCAACAACTCCGAGCCGCGCCATGTTTGGTGGATCGCTTCGATCTCTGCCGGTGGAGCTATTGAATCGAATTCGCCAGTGACGAATAGAATCCGGGCGGGATCGCACACCGGCTGGCCGTGCAAAGGTGAGCTCAGATGAAAGTGCCTCGCAATGAGAGCGCGCTCGATGTTTGCCAGGAGCAGCTCGCGCCGAACACGACGCGCAGCCGGACTTTGCCAGATGGCCTGCTCCACGTTTACGATCGGCGACATTAACGCTACAAATCGGAAATCGCTCTCAACGAGCGTCAACAGCGCGCCAATCCATCCGCCGTAACTGGTGGCCAGCACACCGAACTCACGGCAGCCGTGTGCCCGCAATGATTCGATTATTTGCCGCAGCTCGATGACGCCCTGACGCAGTCCTTCCGCGTTGCGAATCAGATCCGGTGTGATGGCTAATTCGCCATTCCAGTAACCAGTCGGGACACGCGAAAAGTGGTAGGGCAAATGAACAAAACATGCGTTCCAGCCGAGTTCATTGAACCTCTTTGCCCACCGGTAATATCCAGTCAGACTGGATGACATAAGTGAGTGCAGCAGAAACACTGTCGGTGCGCCTTCCCATTTTCGTGCATTGCATCGCAAAAAATCCGCGCGTGCTAGATTGTTTGCAGTGAAGGCCGTTTCGATGGGGCTGCGCCACGAGAGCGTTGCTATACGTGAATCACGTATGCTATCGACGGCCGGCTTTGAATCGGGGTCAGCGTTACGAGCGAGGGCTTGCGGCGCGACGTAATATTCGTGGGGCGAGAACTGCTCGCATGTCATCAGGTAGCGCTCCATCTCCTCGCGGCTGCGCTCGTTTAGCCGGTGCCGCCTGTGAAGGAGATTGATGGATCCGCAAAGGAGTGAATCGATCGCGTTTGCCGTTGCGCGCTGCAATCGGTCATTGCGAGGCCTTCGACTTCGCTCAGGATGAGAAGATGATGATATCCGTTCTTGCGGCGAACGGGGTAAATCGTCCGTTGTGAGGCGAAATTTCTGCCGCAATTCGGCATAAAGATTTTTGAAAGCGGCAGCCAGTTCGGATTCAATTCGTTTGCGCACCTGAGATTTTTCCAGCTCAGGGAAATTTGGGATTGGCTTGCCGAACGCAACCCAGACCGGCGTGCGCCGGAACGGCAGCCACTGTCTTTTTGAATAAAAGCGATCGGTGCCAAGAATCACGCACGGCACGATCGGCACGCCGGCACTCCGCGCGAGCGTTGCTGCGCCAAGCCGGAGAGGGGCGCCTTCGAGCAGCGAGCGCGCGCCGTCGCGAATCCCGCCCTCGGGAAAAATGCCCACCACGCGTCCGTGTTTCAGTCGTTCGATTGCAGTGCGAATTGTTTTGACGTCCGCTCGATCCCGTTCTGCCGAGAATGCGTCAATCGAGTGCAGAAGGAAGCCCAGCGCAGGCGGGCGAAAGAATTCGGCCATGGTCATCCAACCGATCTTTCGCCTCACCGGAAGCGAAATCAGAAACGGATCGAAATGACTGATGTGATTCGCTGCCAGCAAAAATCCACCGGAGCGGTTTGCATTCTCCTGGCCAATTATGCGAATACGCGCGACACAGCCAAACACGAATCTCACCAACAACTTACCAGCGTGATACACAGCCGTTTTCATCTTTGCAGTTCGAGCGTGTCGCGGCTTCGTCGCGATCGGAAAGTTATTTTTTCAGGCTGATTGAATTTTTGAACGTGGTATTGTGTTGCTGGTTCCAAATCAGTTGTCGGTCAGAGTCTATGAAACCGAGGAGTCCTTCCACCGGCGGTAAGGGACGCTTTCCGCAGACGGACTATTTTTTTCATTCCGGTTTCGGTCAATGGCGCGGCGGTTTCTGGTCTTACGACGGAGAAGATCGATCAAGGTTCAGGAATTTCTACAATCTCGGACGCGAATACCGTATCGAAGCGGCGCGGGAACGAGCAAGGGAGATGGCGGCGTTTGCCGTGATTGTTCTCACCTCAGCCTGGCCGGTGGTCTACATGATTGTGACGGTTGTGAAGTTGCTCAGCAAAGGGCGACCGCTGAATTGATCGTCCTTCTGTTCGAGTGGTTATTGTCGCGGTTTAGGCCAGAGAAATTCGTCGCGATACTCGGGCGACTGTTCTGGCGCGAAGCCGTGGCGGCTCGTGTTTTCGGTGACCACGCGCGGCACGAGGAAGTGCAGAAGATAATCTTCGCCGCCGGCCTTGGTGCCGCTGCCGCTCATTTTGAATCCACCAAAGGGGTGACGGCCAACGATCGCGCCCGTGCACGAGCGATTGATGTAAACGTTACCGGCTTCCAGCCGCGCTTTGACTCGCTCGATGTTATCGGGGCTGCGTGAGAAAAAGCCGCCGGTCAACGCGTAGTCGGTTCCATTCGCGACCTCGAGCGCCTCGTCGAGATCGCGCACTTTCAAAACGCTTAGCACCGGGCCGAAAATTTCTTCGCGCGCGATGCGCATGTTCGGTTTCACGTCGATGAAAATTGTTGGCGGGATGAAATAGCCGTGCGCCGGGACTTCCTTTGCCTGGTAAGCGAGCGTGGCTTCTTTTTTCCCGATCTCGACGTAGTCCAGAATGCGTCGGTATGCGGCTTCATCGATAACCGGGCCGACCATGATGCCTGGTTGCTCGGGATTGCCGATCCGCAAGCTGGCTGCGGCTGGAATTAAACGTTCCATCACGCGGTCGTAATTTTCTTCGAGCAGAATGAGACGCGAGAGCGCCGAACACTTTTGCCCCTGAAAACCGAACGCGGAATAAATCGAATACATAATCGTCTCATCAAGATCTGCGTCTGCATCGACGATCATCGCGTTTTTGCCGCCCATCTCGCAAATCACCCGCTTCAGTTCGCGTTGACCGGGGCGGGTGATGCCGGCCGATTCCCAAATTTTCAATCCAACTTCGCGCGAACCGGTGAACGCGATCAGATCGACATCCTTGTGATCGACAAGGTGCGCTCCGATCACGGAGCCGTGCCCCGACAGAAAATTCAACACGCCAGGCGGAACGCCCGCTTCCTCGAAAACCTGCATGAGCATGGCACCGCAGATGATCGACTGCTCGGATGGTTTCATGATTACGGCGTTTCCAGTAACAACTCCGGCTGACGCCATGCCGCAGAGAATCGCAACCGGGAAATTCCATGGCGCGATTACGAAGGCGACGCCACGCGGCCAGTAATGATGATAACTTTCTTCGCCCGGCACCTGTTGCGTGAGTTTTGGGCGCCCGAGTCGCCGCATTTGCCGCGCGTAGAACGTGCAGAAATCGATCGCTTCGCGGATATCGGCGTCGGCTTCAGACCACGGCTTGCCGACTTCGAAGACTTCTACGGCCGAGAGTTCGTAGCGTCTGCGCTCCAGAATGTCGGCCGCACGCTCCAGCAACTGTGCCCGCTCTTCGAAAGAGGTCCATCTCCATTTTTCGAATGCCGCGCGCGCAGCTTTAACGGCACGCTCGGCTTCGTCGACCCCGGCTTCGGTGCCGTAGCCGACAATCTCGGTCTGCTCGGCTGGATTAACGGAGGGCGTCAAATTGTCGGTCCAAATCTTTTCGCCTCCGATGTAGAGCGGATGTTTTTCGCCGAACCGCTTCCGTGCTTCGCGCAATGCGCTCTGCATTTTGTCTTGGCTGTCTTTGTAGATGAAACTCACAAGCGGTGCGTTTCGGAAACTATCGCCAGCTGTTGCATGAAGTGAAGCGGCATTTTTCTGATTAGCGTCACTCGGTCCGCCGGGATTGCCGATCCCCGCCATAACGGGTTTAATCAGCTCTTTTGGATCGCGCAGCAATTCTTTCGTCGGGACGTTCTCGGCGAATTTTGCCCGCAAAAATCCTTCGTTCGACGTGTTCTCGAGCAGGCGCCGAACCAGATAGGCCATGCCGGGCAGCAATTCGCCAATGGGACAGTATTCGCGGACGCGGTAGCCCATTTCCACCAGTGCCCGTTTGATCGGGCCGGCCATGCCGTAAAGCAGTTGAAACTCGAAGCGGCTGCGATCAATCCCGAGTTCGTCCCCAACCGCCTGCGCATGCGCGATGCTGCGGACATTGTGCGATCCGAAAGCAGCCGTAACGATAGATTCATTTTCAAAAAGCAGGCGTGTGAGCGTCTCGAAATTTGCGTCGCTCTCGGGCTTTTGAAGGAAAACTGGAGCCGCCGATCCGTTCTGGCCCGATTTGGTTGTCTCGTAATCCCAGTACGCGCCTTTCACCAGTCGGACTGCGAACCGCGTGCCGCGTGCACGGCCCCACTCGATCAAATCGCGCAAGTCGCGCTCTGAATCTCGCAGGTACGCCTGAATGACAATACCTGCGTGCGGCCAATCTTCGAACTCCGGCTCGGTGAAAATGGTTTTAAATAGTTCGAGCGTCGTGTTTTTGAGCACGTAACTTTCCATGTCAATATTGATAAATGCGCCTAGTTCACGTGAGCGGCGGAGAAGCGGCCGCAGCTTTGTGCGCAGATGTGCAATGGCATCCACCGGAGCGGCCGGATTGATTTGCGAATACAGGGCAGAGATCTTGACCGACAGATTTACAACGGGAAAAAGCTCTGCGTTCTTGCCGAGCGGGTCGGTCCATTTTTTCGTTTCGCGCGCCAGTTTCTCCAGTAAGTCCGCGTAACGCGCTGAATATTGGTCCGCCTCGGGTTCGCTCACCACAGCTTCGCCGAGGACATCAACCGTGAAGCCGATTTTTTGTGCCCGCCGTTTGCGCAATGTCGCTATGACGTCATCGGGATTTCGTCCGGTAATAAACTGGCGGGCCGTTTCTGAAACGTTCCAGCGCAGGACCGGAGCGCTTATCCAGGGGACGAGGCGCGCCAGGCGAACGCCAACGCCCACCAGCGGGTGGAAACCGTCATCGCCATCGCTGAAATATTCTTCGAGATGCCGAATAATTTCACGCGACCCGCGCAGCGAAGGCAGGACGGCGACGAATCGGAACAGTTGCGTCTTGAACCGTTCGTCATGCATCGAGAGCGCCATTAGGCGCTGATAAAATCCGGCCTTGCTGAAAAGTCGCTCTGGATATTTATCGACCAGCTCAAAAATACGCGCGCCGCGCTGCTCGACCTCGCTCTGGAGCGATCTCATCGGCGAAGATTAGTCCGCGCCTGCGCGTTAGGCAAAATGCACCGAAAGGCGATCATCTCGCGAAAATTCGCCGGCAGACACGCTCACTCGGCACACTCTCTCCGAAGTACAAATTGAAGCTGTTGTAACGCAATTTCGAGGAGCAAGTAGAAGAGGGATTTGCCTGGCAGACCCGGAGGCCCAGGGCTCCGCTGTCAGGCAATCTCTTTGTGCTGATTGTCAGTCTGAAAAAGTCGCGTAATAAGAGGCCGGATGCGCGCCGACACGATTCGTTGTGATTTTGCCAGCGATAACACGGCGGCGGTTTGTCCAGAGGCATGGACAGCTTTGGCGGAAGCGAACACAAAGTATGCGTCCGCTTACGGTGAGGACGAATGGACGGCGGAGGTGTGCGAACGGATCCGTAAAATTTTCGAAGTCGATTGCGATGTTTATTTTGTGTTCACCGGCACCGCGGCCAATGCGTTAGGCCTGGCCCAGCTCTGCCAATCTTTTCACGGAGTGATCTGTCACGAACGCGCCCACATCCAAACGGACGAAGGAGGTGCCACCGAGTTTTACACGCGGGGAGCCAGACTGTTTTTGACGAGCACCAGTAATGGAAAGATCGATCTCGGCGAGGCAGGAAAACTCGTCGCGCAGCAGGTCGAACTGCACGGCCACATGATGCGCGCCATCAGCATCGCTCAGGCGACAGAGCTCGGAACAGTTTACACGGCGAATGAAGTTGCGGAGGTTGGCGGCTTTGTGCGTGCGCACCAAATGTTGCTCCATATGGACGGCGCGCGTTTCGCCAATGCAGTCGCGTCGCTTGGCTGCGCGCCGAAAAGCATCACTTGGAAAGCGGGCGTAGACATCCTCAGTTTTGGCGGCACGAAAAATGGCGTTGCTGCGGGCGAACTGGTTATCTTCTTCGACAAGCAATCCTCACGCGATTTTCAATATCGGGTGAAACAAGCCGGACACCTCGGCTCGAAAATGCGTTTCCTCGCTGCGCCGTGGCTGGGACTGTTAAACGGAGATGTCTGGTTGCGAAATGCGCGACATGCGAACGACGCGGCGCGCCAGCTTGTTCAGCGCCTTCAAAACGAGGCAGGAATCGAAAGCGTGTTCCCAGTGGAATCAAATGCGGTATTTGTGCGGCTTGACGATCAACTCGTGCGCGGTCTCCACGCGCGCGGGTGGCGTTTTTACAAATTTATCGAGCCCAACGTTTATCGTCTGATGTGCTCGTGGTCCACGACAGATAAGCAAATCGCAACGCTCATTAGCGATGTTCTGGCCATTAAATGATTGAACAGATGGCGGTAAGAGACATCTTAACAACGAAATGAACCTGTTTGAACGAGCCTTGCTGCTGGCCACAGTTTTACTCGCCGGATGCGGAACTACTCGCAACGTGGCGGTGAGTTCCTACCATGTTACGCGCGACGTCGCAGTCGGTTCATATCGCGTCGCGACTGCGCCGGTGCATTACGCTCTGCGGCGGCACAGCAACGAACCGACCATGGTCGGAACAACGGACGCAATCGAATCGGATGTAACCGAGCCTGGTCACCCGGCTCGCGCTACCCAGGCGGCCTCGGTGCCGCAGCACCGGCCACAAACTGATACGGAAAGAACTGAAAAGAAGCCCAGAACAGCTCCGCGCGTCGCTCGGACCGAAACCACTGAGCTCGAGCCCCAACCACCGCCGGCTGCACAAACGTCTTCCGCAGGATCTGCATTTCCAACTGCAAAAGCGGTGCCGGGCAAGCCGGGATACGTATTCAGTCCGTTTGATTCCAGCGGCAGATACGTTGACGTGAGCGGTTACACGCCGGGCACCAAAGTTAAAGATCCCTGGACCGACAAGATTTTTGTCGTGCCGTAGGTTGCTGTAGCCGTCGCTCTGTGGGCGACGCGAGATGTGTTCGAAACGGAGTATCAATTTCGCGCTTGGCACAGCGAAGCGGCTGCAGGCGACTAATTGCCGTACAGATCAGCGAAT
>JBKOYE010000167.1:0-9987 GCA_046725275.1 Verrucomicrobiota bacterium | reverse complement strand
TAGTCATTACCTCTAGCGAGGCGCCCGATGCACTATACTATCACTCTGAGGTGTGGACCGGCAGTGAAATGATCGTCTGGGGCGGCGGTACTATCAGCGACCTTTTTAACACGGGCGGGAGATACTGCGCACAATCTGGTCCATCGCCTACGCCGACGGCAACGCCCACGGCGTCGCCTACGTGCTCACCTGGAGGCGCTGGACCGTGGGTAATGGGTAGCCCTTATCCCACATCGAACGAACATTACGGCTTCGCCCAGACTTCCACCCACTTCTATGTCTTTGGAGTGGGGGATCTCCCTCCATCGGATGCTGTTAACCGTATGGAAATCGCTACAGGAACCTGGCAACCGCGCGCGCCTATGCCGTCTACCGCTTTAGGCTCTACCTGTGCGCTGATGGAAGCCACTGGCATTGTTTACTGCGGCTTTGGTTTGTTTAATAGTAGCTTCGCAGCCTACAACATCGCGACTGATAGTTGGACGTCGCTTGCGCAAATCCCGAAAGTTGACAGTTATGGGTCTGTATTGGGCGCTTTCAACGGCAAGGTCTTTCTCGTAGGCGGACATGATCTTCCTGGCAACCAAGTCTGGATTTATGACGTTGCCACTGATACCTGGTTGCCCGGGACTTTGGCCCCAAGCGAGGTCAGGTTCCCGGGCTATCGGCAAGTCGGCCAGTTCCTCTACGTAGTCGGCGGCTGGGATTCCAATTCGCCGGCAACGAACAAGACAACAACCTGGCGTCTGGACATGAGTTCCGCACCCGGTGTGTGGGAAAATGGGCCGACATTCACCTGGGCGCGGGCAGACTTCGGCCTGGCGTACGATCCGGGCACTGACTCGTTGTACGCGCTCGGTGGAGATCTCAACGGTGGTGATTTCTCGGACTCCACCACCCAAGTTGACGAGCTACCATTGGCCGGCTGGCCTGGCGGAACATGGACAGCGTCACCACCGAACCTGCCGTTGCCCGAACGGCAGGGTAACCAGGCGGGCTTCTATGGAGCAGGGGAGATCTGGAGTGTAGGAGGGATCAACGGACAAACGTCCCAGCTCCTTGCTGAGGTACTGCATCGTCCTAACGGTTGCCCCGGCGCCAGCCCAACGCCAACACCGACCGCGACAGCTGCTGCCACAGCCACGCCGACGGCAACCGTCACGCCGACCACCAGCCCCAGACTTACTCCTACGCCGAGATCGCGCCCGACTCCGGCACCGCGGCCATCCGGCCGGGCTTAATGTATCGGTGCCGCAAGCGGTGGAGCAGCTACTAAGCAACGAGACGAATCTAGTATTTCAATGCCAGCCACGTCTACTGATTGTTCAAGGCCGTTGCCGGTGCGCGTTTGTTTAGTTCGAGCTGTGCGCTCAGCTTTTGCAGGCCGGCGGTAAGAGCCGCAACTTGTTTCTCCAGTTGCTCGACTTTGCGATGTTCTTTGAGAAACTCGTTGAGCAACATTGCGTTCACCATTTCGTAGCGAACGCTTTCCACCTGGCCCTTGTTGTTGCGATACACCAGGTCGGGATTCACTTTTTCCACCTCCTCGGCGATCAAGCCGAAACCGAGCGGCTGCTTTGGGTTATACTCTTTTTTCAGACGGAAACTGACCGGTTTCAGCGCGAAGAGCGCCTCGCTGGTTTTATCCAACGGTTTGATGTTGTTCTTATAACGTTGTGACGAAACGACAGCACTGTGGCCAAGCAGGCCGGTGTCTAAGTCGACGGTAACGTAATCTATCACACCCGCGGAGAAATCCTGCAGGTTCGTATTAATGTTCTGGATGTAAGTGTGATTGCTCTCGTTGGCAAGACCGGCGCCCGCGCCCGTACCGATATAAATATTGTCGATTCCGGATGTGAGACCGAGACCGGCCAGAGCCCCCACGGCGACATTCGAAGTGCCGTCGGTAAAATCAAAGAGTGCTTGATAGCCGAATGCGGTGTTGAGGCCGTTCTCGCCGGCCGCTGAGCCAGTGACGTTAGCGAGGGCCTCAAACCCGACGGCCGTATTGGCAGCGAACTGGGGAAACCCGGAAATAACCAACCCGCTCACCTGGCTGTGCAGCGCGTTATAGCCCACCGCAGTATTGGCGCTGCCGTCGACGTTGCTTTCCAGTGCGTGGGAACCGACGGCGGTGTTAGGACCAACCTCAAACACCCCGGCGACAGTTTCCAGGGTACCCCCGGTAGTATTGGCCTGCAGCGCAAAAAACCCAGTGGCTGTGTTGTCATCGGCACTGTTGTTTACAAGCGCATTCGATCCAATGGCCGTGGTGTTGGAGGCACTGGTGTTGAGCAGCAAGGCTGCCGCGCCCACCGCGGTGTTGGAACTCCCTGTGTTGAGGGCCAGCGCTCCGCCACCAAAACCGGTATTAAAGCTGCCGTCGGTATTAAAAAAGAGCGACCGCCAACCAACTGCCGTATTTCCAGCACCGGTGGTGAGGCTGAAGAGCGCATCGCACCCTTCCGCTGTCGTGAAGTTGGGATAACACCCGTCCGGTGGTGGACTGACCGCTCGAATCGTCGGCGAAACGAAGACGGAGAGGAATACAAGAACGATGGAAAATAATGGGATAGTTGTTTTCATGGCCTGACTTTCCCAAAAACTTCGCTCAGGTGTCGAGATTAAACTCTGACCATTAAAACCGATGCAGAGAGTGTTGTCTTGACAGCTGGCCCCAGGCCAATTGGAATCGCCACTGAAATTAAGTCTCTACAAATCGGCGCTCCTTGCGCGCACAAGAAAGGCCCACTATGCATTATTCCAAATTGCTCGATCCGAAAGTTGTTCTCGTTGTTTCTCTTTCCTGTTTGTTTGCCAGAGTCGTTCCTGCGGCGACCATCCACGTTCCAGCGGATCAGCCTACGATTCAGCAGGCGATCGATATTGCCAATAC
Organism: Verrucomicrobiota bacterium; assembly: GCA_046725275.1. Classification (GTDB taxonomy): domain Bacteria; phylum Verrucomicrobiota; class Verrucomicrobiia; order Chthoniobacterales; family UBA10450; genus Udaeobacter. The sequence goes on along the minus strand of JBKOYE010000167.1, from coordinate 7,088 downwards.
CGGCGATCTCATTCTTGTCTCGCCCGGGACCTTCTTTGAGAACATCGACTATCACGGCAAAGCAATCACGATCCGAAGTACGAATGGTCCGGCGCGGACCATCATCGACGGGAGTAGCGCGGGTCCCGTGGTCACATTTCAGACCGGCGAAGGACTACAATCGGTGCTCACGGGATTCACCATTCAGCACGGAAGTGCCTCCTTCGGGGCAGGCGTTACACTTACTTTCGCATCAGCCACGATCACCCGGAATTTTTTCCGCAATAACGCGCAAGGTGCGGGCGGATTTGGCGCGGCGATTGGCGGGAATGGCTCTTCGCCAGTTATCGAGCGTAACACATTCCAGGCTAACACCTGCGACACGCAGTTCCTTTCCGGCGTGGTGAGTTTCGTGAACAGTTCTTCACCGCTCATCATCAACAACATCTTTCAAAGGAATCCTTGTCGCGCGATCAACATGACCTTGCCGGAAGGCAACCAACCGGAGATCGCCAATAACACAATCGTGCAGAATAGCGTTGGCGTGCGAGTCGATGCCCGCGTGCCAACTTCCACTCAGCTCTATGCCAATAACATTATCGTGGCGAATGAAGTTGGTCTCCAGGTGGACTTCCTTAATCCTGGCAACGAACCAACATGGATGAATAATCTGGTCTTCAATAACATAACCAACTATTCGGGCATCGCCGATCAGACCGGGCTTAACGGAAACATCTCGGTCGATCCGCAGTTTGTTTCCACACGTAACTTCCAACTGCAGCCGACCTCGCCCGCGATCGACGCCGGCACTCTGTCCGTGCCCGATCTGCCGCCGACCGATTTCGCCGGGAACCCGCGCGTCGTCGATGGTGACGGGAACGGCAGTGCTCTGCCCGACATCGGAGCGTTCGAGTTCATCCCGTAAACTTCCGGACTTCGGTGGCGCTGGTTCACGGCCGATCGAGCCAATCCACTCCGGGGCTTCTATTCCCTTCGAAGCCATTCCGAATTGCGCCAGAATTTTTGGATTGCGGGATGACGCGTGGCCGGCCCATTATCGGTGTTCGTGCGATTCCTTCTACTTTTAGCGTTGTTCGGGGCATTTGCGCTTTCGGCGCTCGCAGAATCTCCGGTTCAACTTGACTGCACGATTCGATCTTGGAATGACGCGTGGAAGAAGGAGAGGGCACACGATTATGACACTGGCTATTCCACAACGAAAGTCGCCCCCAAAGATATCGCGTGGCTACGGCCCGGAGTTAATCCAGTCGGACGGCTTTGGCAGGTAGGTCGTACAGTTGGGTTTGTAGTGCTGGGTGCTTGTACGAAAGGAAATGTCAGCACCACCGCGGAGCTTCGGAACGTCATGATCAAGCTGAGCAAATTGGCGTCGGATCACGGAGCGAACGCGATCAGCTATGAGAAATCCGGCACCGAGATACGCTTCCAGTTCCTCAGAATACAAGACAGAATCCTTAATGCCGCCCGACAAAAGAGCAACGTAGCGTCGCCGGTCGCTCAAGGTCTTAACCGCCGATGATTAGCGGATCGTGAAATGATCCATCGCGCATGTCGTTAACGATTCCTCCACGCGTTTGTGAAAGCAAACACTGGGTTTTCATTGCAAGAACATTCTCCGGCCTGGCTCTTTGCGTTCTGTGTCGAACCTCAGGTCACGCTGTTACAGCAGCAAACAAAACAGATGCGGAATTGGCTAAGGCCGTGGTTGGTACTTGGGAAGCTGTGCCTACTGAGGGAGGATTTTCTAAACAATTCGTAACGTTTAATGCTGACGGCACCTGTAAAGCAATTGGCACCTTTACTGCCCGTGGCGTCCCCAAGCGGTCTGAAGGGAAATCGAGGTGGCACGTAAGTCATGGATATCTAACAGTGCAAGCGATTAAGTCGCTGCATGAGAGGCTGCCACTCCGCTTTAACGCACATGCCAAAATCGAATCGATCGAGAACGGAATAGTGAAAGTACGTGACGAGAAAGGCGAGAAGGGAGAACTGCGCAGGATCAGCCAGTCGCCAAGCTTGCCGCCTCTTCTCAAGCCGGTAACGCTGACGCAGGAACAGCTTGGAAAATTGGCGACATACAGGCCGCAGCCACAATATCCAGTGCAGGCGCGTGTGCGGCATGTATCTGGTCATGGGTTCTTCGTATTGCGCGTAATGATTCAGACAGGCGTCGTCAAGGACGTTCAGGTTGACCAAAGCACCGGATCGCCAATTCTAGATTCGGCCGCAATAAGCGCCTTTAAGCAGTGGCGCTTCAAACCTGGCGCATTGTCGCCCACCAAAATCCTTCAGCTGAACTTACCTGAGCGTAGCGTAATCCAGGCAGAAGATTTTCCCGTCAGAGTGCCGGTGCACTTCGTCATGTCTCGAAAGTCCTGACCAAACCATTACAAAACGGCAAATGCGTTCGCAGCCCGCCCAATACCAAGTCAGACCGCGCAATGATCATCGCGGCGTCGATCTGATTTCCGACGTGCTGCCATTCGGTCGTTTGTGATACGGCGGCCCGTAAGCCGTCGCAAAATGCTATGGAGTTGGTGTTGGCGTCGGAGTTGGTGTTGGCGTTGGCGTACCACCGGGATTGAACATTTCCGCGCTCGCGAGAATGCTGTTGTTGTTTTTTCCACCTGCGACCAGCACCCTGCCATCGGGAAGCAACGTCGCCGTGTAGAGGCTCCGAGCATTATTGAGACTGCCTGTGACCGTCCAATTTCCCGTGGCCGGGTCGTAAATTTCCGCGCTCGCGAAAGAGCTTCTGGTGCGGCCAACGCCACCTGCGACCAGCACCCCGCCATCGGAAACCAATGCTGCGGTATGGCGCCAGCGGCCAACATTGAGACTACCGGTCGGCGTCCAGTTCCCGGTCGCCGGGTCGTAGACTTCGGCGCTTGCCAATACGCCACTACCGTCATTCCTCCCTCCAGCTACCAGGACCGTGCCGTTGGCCAGCAACGTCGCCGTGTGATAAAACCTGGGAGTATTGAGGCTGCCGGTGACAGTCCAAGTCCCCGTGGCCGGATCATACAGTTCCGCGCTCGTGATGCCGGGAAAACCTCCTGCGACTAGCACATTGCCGTTGGGTAGCAACGTCGCCGTGTGGGCATGCCGACCACTATTGAGGCTGCCGGTGACGGTCCAAGTTCCCAGGGCCGGATCATACAGTTCCACGGTATCGGGGCTGCCATCTGAGCCGACGACCAGCACCCTTCCATCGAAGAGTAATGTGGCAGTATGGCCGGTGCGGCCAAAATTCATGCTGCCGGTCGATGTCCAATTGCCGGTGGCCGGGTCATAAAGTTCTGCGCGTCCCTTTCCACTATGGTCATGGTTGGGATAACCTCCCGCGATTAGCACGTTGCCGTTGAGTAGCAGCGTCGCCGTGTGGAGCACCCGAGCATAATTGAGGCTGCCTGTAAACGTCCAAGTTCCCGTGGCCGGATCGTAAAGTTCCGCACTTAAGAGTTCGGGGTATGGAAAAGTCTGCTGACCATTTGTTCCACCGCTTGCAATCAGCACCCTGTCATCGGAGAGCAACGTCGCCGTGTGATAAAACCTGGGAGTATTGAGGCTGCCGGTAAACTCCCATTGAAAGGGAGTGGCGGCACACGGTTGCACCAGCAGCGCCGCACCTAAGAACAACAAGAGCAACGCCAGGCGTCGACCGAACGCAATGAAAAAAGAATCGTGCCGCAACTGCGACGGGTTTGGTGCTTGTACGGGCGTTGTTTTCATAATAATAAAAACCATTGGTTCATCTCATCATTGTCTTCGGCTAAACCGGCTTGAAGTAGGCACCTGAGGCAAAGTCCGCTGGATACCCGCAACGCGCTGTGACATTTCGGGCACTCCTCCGTGTGGTGAGCGGTCGGCAAGTCGGTAAGGCCGAAAAGAGTCATTTTTAGGAAAGTGAAGTTGCAGAGCCCGAAGCGTGACGTTGCCTCCCAGTCAGGAACGTCCGATGTGAGATCAGGCGTTACGCCGGCCTCAAATGATTCTACGGAAACTGGCTGGCAAAGTTTCCAAAAAACTCTTCCAATAGTGAAGAATTGGTTCTGCGTCCTTGTCGATTTCGCAGGGTGAGCTTTTCTCCTTTTCCAGCCCCTTAGCTGGCCTGCTTAAGTGTGATGTCCTTTAGCGGCCCGATCGCTCCTTCTAGTTCGATAAACGCAGCGAACATTCATCTGTTCGCACAACGAACCGCTTTCCGTCGCCACAGTGAGCGTCAGCAATCCATATCGTTCGCCCGCTGGAATCCACGGCTGATACACAGCCCCCAACTCCATCCGGCTTTGCTGAGCTTGTCTGCGATGACTTCTCAATATTTCACGCGTTGGATTTGCGGTTTTTGTGCTTCACCCGGCAACCACAAAAGTCATATAAGGAGCTGCTGACTACGATATGTGGATCTATGGACTGCTTTTCGCTTCGGTCGCTGCGCTGTATCGGAAAAGAGGCTGGGTTTCACCGCTGACGGGCGCCGGAGCAGTGGCCCTCTGTTTAGGCTTGGAATTCTTCGCCGGGTTCTTCCTGGCCCTGCGTGGCCATCCCGTTGAGCATACGCTCGACGCGGTGGCGGTCAGCGTATATGCGGTGGTGAGCGCATTTCTGACGTTCCTAGATAGCTCCTTCTTCCTGCCGAAGGTGGATCACTCCAAGATCCCCAAAACCAGCCGTTTTCCCTATCGGGCGTGTGGCTATTTCCTCATCATTCTGGGCATCCTGCTGATCGTCCTCGAAATCTGGGGGGAGGTTCAGCAGCAAAGTCAGCTCAGGCACAAGCTCCGGCGCGTCGTCGGCCGTGCCTCTGGCGGGGGTCTTTATTATCGCCATTATCTCGTGTTTCAAAATCGCGCGGCAACAGCGCGCGGTGGCCAATCGCTGGAAGCTGCTGCTCGGGAACCTTCCCCCCATTCTCTATCTCCGTTCCTTTCAGGCCGAGAGAAAGACGCCTGCCGCCACCACGGGATTTTGGAGTGGCAACCGCACCCCGGCGGCACTGGACGAGATTTTGGGCCAAGCCGTGGAGAAACTGGGTGTTTGTGTCGCGCTGGGCGACCCGGACGACTACCTGCCCACTCCTGGCGCTTTCAAGGTCTATTCCTCCAACGAGAGATGGCAAGACTACGTCAAGCGGCTTATGCAGGTTGCGCGCGCCGTCTTCATCGTTGAGGGAGCCACTCCCGGCCTGCAATGGGAACTGGCTCAGGTTCGCTCCGCGTACGAGCCGCAGCGACTCTTCCTGCTGACCGCTCCGGCGGGCTATCGCCAAGCCTATCGAAAAAGGAACAAACGCTCTTTATGGGACGTGTTCAAGCAGATCCTCCAGCAAGCTGGCTTTAGGGATCTGGGGGAAGATCCTGGCCCAGGATCCATCGTGATGTTCGACCCGGACTGGACTCCGCGCGTGCTGGCGCGCAGTCTTAAGGGGGTCGCGGCCTATCGGTCTGTGTTTGAGAAATATCTGCTGCCCAGCAAGGAAGCCTTCGACTTCAAAGTGATTTCCGACGTGCTCTTTTCCGGGATCGTTGAGGAAGAGGGAGCGGCCAGAGGTATGGGCTGGTCGAAGCGCCTTGGCCTCGCCGCCACCGGCCTGGCCTGTGTCGGTATGAGCGTCGCTCTGGCACCGATAGTTCTCGGCCCAGTGCTCGGCCGTGGGGCTCCCGTCAGCGATGCGAACGAGCCTGCCGCGCATGCCGGAACGAAAGAGTCCCAGCACATCATTTACCAAGGCACGCCTTTGGCGTACACGGTCGAGCTTCCGGTGAACTGGAAACAGATGAAACCCGCTCAAACTCCCTGGAACCTGTTGTTCGAATGGGGCGAGACGGCTTGTTTTGGCACCATTGTCGAACCGGCCGACGCTTTACCTGCCGAGATGGATTGCCAAACCTACGTGCGCTCCGTCTTGGAACACGTCGCGCAAAACAGCGACATACCCATCCGTGTGCTGCTGCAGGAGCGCCGAACCTTCGCGGGCCAGGAATGGGAGTTTATCCGCTTCGCCTGGCAGCGGCAGAAGCTGGCGTTTACTTCGTCGGTTGCCATTTGTGTCCGCACGGAAGCCGCCTACCAACTCAACGGGTTCACGATCAAGCCCGAAAGTGACAATCCCCGTATCGAGGCTGCCTTTGATGGATTTCGCTTTCCCGCAAACACGACTGGCACTAACGCGGCCAGTCGTCAGTATTGACACAACGCGCGATAAAGAACTTCAGGCGCGGCACGACAGAACAGTCAATTTTTTCTGGTTCTCTCAAAGAAACGCAGTCAGCTTTTCATCGGCGTGCACGACGAAATGCTTTCCGTCGCCGCGATGCGCATCGGCAATCCACATCGTTCGGCCTTTAAGATCCACCGCTTACACACAACCCCAAGTCCATTCGGCTTTGCTGAGATCGTCAGCGATTTCTCTACACACGTTACCAAACATTAGCAGAACATTCCTCGACAACTTCGTGGTTCTGGATTAAGGGAAGCGCACCGGCGCGGCGATTCGAGATTCCACATTCGGGACTAGCAAGTCGCTTACCGGTCCAACGCTCCATACGTCAACCGCTTCAACCATTCAACACGCTATGTGCCGTCGAATGTCAACCACCCGCCATCAAACATCGGCTATTTGGTTCCTTGCCCCAGCCTCGCTCGCCACCGCTCTAGGTCAAACGCCACTCGCGGGCCGTTTCCCGGGGCCGCTGGAAAAATACGACATGCCGCCAGCCTACATTTACCGGCTGGACAAATCGCCGCGAATGATCTCGCATTACGGCTCCTTCGTGAGCTACCAGGTCAACGTCGATGCAAATGGGAACAATATCGTCGGCGACGCCGCGAACGAACCGTCGATTTCGGTTGATCCGACCGATGGCAACAAGATGGCAATCGGCTGGAGGCAGTTTGACACGTGGCAATCTAACTTCCGGCAGGCCGGCTGGGGTTACACCACTGACGGCGGCCTAACTTGGACGTTCCCCGGTGTTCTAGAAAATGGCGTTTTCCGCAGCGACCCGGTGCTAAACTCCGATGAGACAGGGACCTTTTTCTATCTCAGTCTCCAGTCGGACGTCAACCTCTCGTTTTACTGCGACGAC
>JBKOYE010000095.1:0-22311 GCA_046725275.1 Verrucomicrobiota bacterium | reverse complement strand
CCCGTGCTGCTCAAGCCGTGCGTGTGGAAGGCGCATCGCTGGCTGAAAGACCGGCAGATGCTTCCGCGCGACGGCAAATGCGTGGCCATCGACTTTGCGAACAATCTCGCCGACGCCGTCTTTGCCGCCGTTGCCGAGCAGGTGCTCGCGCATTTCGAGCAACTGGCTTCCCAGCCGACGCGGGCGCTGTCGGTGCCACTGCCGGTCCAAAGCCTGGCGGCGCAACGCTCCGCGATCCCAGACCCCGCCATCATCGCGCCAGCACCTGCCGCGCGATGGCCGTTGCTGGCTGCGGAGCGCATCGACCTCACCCATCTCCCCGCCACCGGACGCGAGCTGTTTGGTCGGGACGAAGAACTCAAGCTGCTGGATGAAGCTTGGACACCGTCAAAGCAGACTGACGCAGCCGCCCTGCCGGTGCGCATCCTCGCCTTCACGGCGCATGGCGGCGTCGGCAAATCGACACTTGTCAATCATTGGCTCGCGGAAATGGCGCGCGACCATTACCGCGGCGCGACGCGCGTCTTTGGCTGGTCGTTTTTTAGCCAGGGCGTGCGCGCGGAAGCGGTGGCGTCGGCCGATCTTTTCATCGCCGCTGCGCTGCGCTTTTTCGGCGATGCCGACCCAACGGCCGGTTCGCCATGGGAAAAGGGCGAGCGTCTCGCCGGACTCATTAGTGCCGAGCGCGCTCTGCTTGTCCTCGATGGGATGGAGCGGCTGCAGTCGGCGCACGCGTTCGAGCGCGGCAAGCTGCGCGACCCGTCGCTCGAAGCGCTCCTGCGCGGCCTGGCTCGGCGCTCGGCGGGACTCTGCGTCATCACCACGCGCGAACCGCTCGTCGATCTCGCTGGGCGCGGCGGGGTGGTGTCGCGCGACCTCGAGCAGATCAGTGCGAAGGCCGGACGCGCCCTGTTGCGCACGCTGCGCGTTGTCGGCACCGATGCGGAACTGGAAGAGCTGGCGCGGCGTTTTGGTCCGCACGCGTTGGCGGTGTCGCTGCTCGGCGTTTATCTACGCGAACATACCGGCCACGGCATTGGTCCGGCCCAGACGCTCGAGCAACTGCCCGGCGCGCGACCGATCGATCGCGTGCTCGCCGGCTTCGAGCAATGGCTCGGGGAGAGTCCAGGGCGCGAAGCGCTGCGGCTGCTCGGGTTTTTCGATCGGCCTGCCGATCCCGGCTGCCTGCGCGCGTTGCGGGCCGCACCCGCCATCCCTGGACTCACAGATCTTCTTGCCGTGCTCGGCGAAGCCGAATGGAATCGCGCGCTGGACCGCTTGGAAAAGCTGCGGCTGATCTACGTGCAGGAAAACGAATTGGGCGATCGCTGGGTGGACGTCCACCCGCTCATTCGCGAACATTTCGCCGAGCAGCTGAAAGGCACCGACGCCTGGCGCGCGGCCCACCGGCGGCTCTACGAACACCTCTGCAAGCACAAGGAAGGCAACCAGCCCACGCTCGAAGACCTGCTGCCGCTCTACCAAGCCGTAGCCCACGGCTGCCAGGCGGGCTTGCAGCGGGAGGTGTGGAAGGACGTTTACGAGCGCCGAATCAGGCGCTGGGAAAAGAACTACGCATGCAACAAACTGGGTGCATTCGGTTCTGAGCTTGGTGCAATCGCCTCGTTCTTCGAGCAGCCGTGGTCAACGCCCTCCGCCAAGTTGCAAGAACGTGACCAAGTGCTTCTGCTGGGAAACACTGCATTCCGTCTTCGTGCATTAGGGCGGTTGACCGAATCACTTGAGCCTTCGCGAGAAACCGTTGTGCGAATGGTCAAACGCAGCGAATGGGAACAAGCTGCCATCGCTGCCAGCAACCTGAGCGAGCTGGAGCTGACGCTGGGCGAGGTGGCCGGGGCGGTGGGGGACGCCGAGCAGTCCGTGACCCACGCCGACCGTAGCGGGGATGCGTTTCAGCGGAGAAGCAAACGCACGACCCACGCCGACGCCCTGCACCAGGCGGGCCGCCGGGCCGAGGCGGAGACGCGCTTCCGCGAGGCCGAGCAAATGCAGCAGCAGTGGGAACCCCACCAACCGCTGCTCTACTCGCTGCTAGGCTTCCGGTATTGCGACCTGCTCCTCGCTGCCTTCGAGCGCGCCGCGTGGCGAACCCTCCTCGGACTGGAAACTGAAAACTTGAAGCTTGAAACTCTCACCGCCGTCTCCCAGCGCGCGGCGCAGACGCTCAAGTGGGACGAACGGTCTGGCAGACTGCTAGACATCGGCCTGCACCACCTCACGCTGGGCCGCGTCGCGCTCTACGAGGCCATTCTCAAATCTTCAGCCTTTAGCCTTCAGCCTTTAGCCTTTGACCACATCGACGCCGCCGTGGCCGGCGTCCGCAGCGCCGGCCGGCAGGACCATCTTCCCAGCGGTCTCCTCACCCGCGCCTGGCTGCGTTTTCTCATCGGTGCGCGCACAGGCCCCGAAGCCGCGCAGGAAGATTTGGAAGAAGCCTGGGAAATCGCCGAGCGCGGCCCCATGAAACTTTTCATGGCCGACATCCACCTTTACCGCGCCCGCCTTTTCTTCCGCGAACCGCAGTATCCGTGGAAATCTCCCGCCGCCGATCTCGCCGAGGCGCGGCGACTGATCGAGAAATGCGGCTACGGGCGCCGGAGGGAGGAACTCGAAGACGCTGAAGCCGGGTTAAGGCAGCAACCCTCATGAATCTAGTTTTGCCTTCACCTTTTCGTTTCTGCCCTTCGGTCCGTTCGAATTTCGCAGAAGTATTGCCGCCTAACGAGCGCGTGCAGTCGCTAGGTTATCGGCTGCTCGTGCGTGTCGTGGGAGTTGCGCGTGGACGGGGTTTCGTCTTCGCGGCCTTGCGAACGGTGATTGTTCCCTCCCTCGCAATCGCGGGGGTAGGTGACGCTTCGGGGTATTTTTTGGTTGTCGGCCAGATGAGCCGCCAGGGCTGAGTTTTTATTGTTTCGCTGAATTGCTTGATGTTATCGCCGGCCGGCCCTAGATCGGTGACGGCGAGTTTCAGCTTCTCCGCCGAGCTGCGCAGGTTTCGCAGTGTGACCTCGATGTTGTCGTTGTCGGTGAGGCTGGTGCTGATTTTTTCGATGTTGGTGAGCGAATGCGAGAGCGCGCTGTCGGGCGCGGTCAGGTCCGAAAGGTGTTCGCCAAACGTCTTGAACTGCGTGAGAGCGAGATTCAGTTCAGAGTTTTGGTCGGTGAGACGATTGAGATTTTGAGCGGTGTTCTGAAGATCTTTCATCGTGTTGGTCGCTTCGGCGGCGACCGGTTTGATGACCTCCAGCATTTTGGCCGCTGCTTCGCCGAGATCGGGTGAGCGCTCGCCTGCGAAGCTTTCGCCAGCTTTTGCGCGGCCGGACTCTTTTGTGCCCTGGGTGAAATCTATTGTCATGTCACCTAACAAACCGAGCTGCATCATCAGGGCCCTGGCGTCGCGGTAGACTTTAGCGTTCTTATCGACTTGCACATCAACGCGTACTTCGAATCGCGGAGATGGAGCGGGACTCGCACCGGGTTCGGCCGGGTGGATGGCCGCCGCGGCTTGCTGCGCCCGCTTTTCCTCGGCTGGAGTAACCGGTGAATACAGTTTCTGGACCTGACCAATCTTGCGACCTGCCAGCATTACCACCGCGCCGGGTTTAATTCCGGCGGCATTATCGAAGTACACCCGATAGGTCACCAGCGGCCGAAACAATCCCGGCGCGCCGAGCAAAACCAGGAGGAACGCGATCACTCCGATCGTGCCGATCACCAGCAGGCCAGTTAGGACTTCATTTCTTTCTAATTGCATCGAGTGTGCCTTCCAGAATCGGGCCTTCAGTGCTGCCGCTCAAGAACTGCGCGACCACCGCGTTTTCGGATTGTTTGAATTCTTCAGGTTCGCCTTCTTCAATAATCTTACCCTCGTATAGCATAGCCATGCGTGTGGCGATGCGAAAGGCGCTTTCCATTTCGTGCGTCACGGTGATTGAGGTGATCTTCGATTTCTCGCTGAGGCTGATAATCAATTCGTCCACCACCGAGGCAATGACCGGGTCGAGGCCAGCCGAAGGCTCGTCCAGCAGGATCAACTCAGGATCGAGCACAAGTGCGCGCGCGAGGGCCACGCGTTTGCGCATGCCGCCGCTGAGTTCATCCGGCAGCAAATCCTTTGTGTCCTGCATACCCACCAGCTGCAGTTTTTCATCAATAATTTGGTCAATTTCGCTCCGGGACTTGTCCGTAAGCTCTTCCAGCGGCAACGCCACGTTGTCGCGAACCGTGCGCGAGCTTAGCAACGCCGAATATTGATAAACCATGCCGATGCGCTGTCGCACCTGCTGAAGTTTCCTGCGCTGCAGCCGGTTAATTTCAAATTGCTTGAAACGAATTGCGCCGGCGTTCGGTCGAAGTATGCCGAGGATCAACCGGAGAATCGTGCTTTTGCCACTTCCGCTCTGACCCATGATGACTAGGCGCTCCTGCGGCTGAACGTCAAGCGACACGCCTTCGAGCACGTTTTTTTCGTCGAACTGCATGTGCACGTCGCGCAGCTCAACCATATGCGACGGGGTGCTCACACCGGGTAGAAGTTGGTGTAAACGACGTTGTAAACCGTGTCGAAACCGATCACGGTCGTGATCGCGGTTACCACGCTCGAAGTCGTGTTGGTGCCGACCCCAGCCGCCCCGCCTTTAACGGTCAATCCTCGGTAGCAGGCGATCGCGCCGATCAGCAGGCCAAACAAGAAGCTCTTCAATATGCCGGTGATTATGTCGCGAATGAGCAGTGAATCTTTCACCAAATCGAGGAAATAGGGAAATGCCATGCTGAAATACGCTTTACAAATCAGGCTGCTCGCAAATACGGCTGCGATGTTCGAAACCGTGGAGAGACATGGCATCAAGAGAAATAATGCGAGCATCCGCGGCGCGGCCAGAAAGCGCAGCGGACCGATGCCCATAGCCTCAATCGCTTCGACTTCCTCGTTGACCTGCATGGTGCCCAGCTCCGCCGTAAACGCGGCGCCGATCCGCGCGGCAAGCATAATCCCGGTAAGCAAAGGCCCGAGCTCGCGGGTAAAAGCAATGGCGACCAGGCCGGGAATCAGCCGCTCCGTTCCGAAGCGTTGCAACTGGTAGCCGGTCAAGAGCGCCATGGTCAACCCGAGGAAAAATGAGACCAGCCCGACCAGCGGCACCGAATCCACGCCGGCGCGTACGCTCTGGCGGAAAAAGCTCGCGGCGCGAAATGGGACGCGCCCTTGTTGCACACGCTCCAGTGTTTCCTGGAACGTATTTACGATGAACCAGAACACGCTGCCCACCTCGCGCAGAAAAGTGCGCTCGATCTCAACGACCTCGAACGGTCCCGGGCCGGCGCGCCGTGCTTCAGCATTAGCCATGGACGAGAAGTTGCCTCACTTCGTGATGGGGAAAAGCGCAAACTTGCTGGGGCCGCTTCCCTGTGGGAAGCGCCGCGCCGGTGTGTTTGAAGCGCAGGAATCACGTCGCCCACAGACCAACGGATACAGGAGCCCTTTTTAACGCATAACCGTTGCATGAAACCTTCGACATTTTGCAGAGCATCTCGTTACATTGCTTGAATGAAACTTGCCGGCGGTTGCGTAGCTAATTGCTTCTTTGCTTTCATGCTCTTTAATGCTGCGGCGTCCGCGATTGCCCAGGAATCGCTGCCACGGCCCACACCGGCATCGGAAGGAGGCCTAAAGAACAAGCCAAACATGGAAACGAAAAAAATCGGCCTCGCAGTCCACGGGGGCGCCGGAACGATCGAGCGCAGCAAGATTACTCCGGAGAAGCAGCGCGAATATCGCGCCGGACTTGAGCGGGCGTTAAGCACTGGTTACGAAATTCTCAAGCGCGGCGGATCAAGTCTCGACGCAACCGAGGCGGCTGTGCGCGTGTTCGAAGACGATCCACACTTCAATGCCGGACGCGGTTCTGTTTTCACCAGCGCCGGGACAAATGAGATGGACGCGTCCATCATGGACGGAAAGACACTGAAGGCTGGTGCGGTTGGCAGCGTGCAGCACGTGAAGAATCCTATCAATCTCGCCCGGCTGGTGATGGAAAAATCCCCACACGTCATGCTCGATTGCGCGGGTGCCGAAGCGTTCGCCAAGGCAAATGGGATCGAACTGGTGGATCAAAAATATTTCTTTACGCAGGAACGATGGGACGCTCTGCAGAAGATGAAGGCTGCCGAAAAGAACGGGGCGAGTGGAGCGGAGAAAAGCTTTTTGATCACCGATCAAGATCGACACGGCACCGTCGGAGCGGTCGCGCTGGATAAAGACGGCAATTTGGCCGCGGCGACTTCAACCGGCGGAACAACAAACAAGATGCCAGGTCGAATCGGCGACACACCGGTGATCGGCGCCGGCACGTACGCGAACAATCAGACTTGCGCGGTGTCCTGCACAGGGGACGGCGAATATTTCATTCGTGCTGCCGCAGCGCATGAAGTCTCTGCGCTGATGCAATATCGCGGGATGAAATTGCAGGAGGCGGCGCAAACGGCTCTGGAGGCGGTCAAAAAGCTCGGCGGCACCGGCGGTTTAATCGCGATCGACAAGAACGGCGACATCGCTTTGCCGTTTAACACAAACGGTATGTATCGCGGCTACGTCGATCCGAATGGTAAGTTTGTCGTCGACATTTACCGGTGAAGAAAGACATCACGCGCTGCGCAGTAGAACGCCGTCATCCTGAGCGAAGCGCAGCGGAGTCGAAGGATCCCGTGGAAATGCCGTCGGTTATGCCGCGGGATTTGATTCGCTCACTTCCCGTTCGCTCAGCCTCCGGCCTTCCCGTCCATGTCGCAGCTTCCCCAGGCGCTCCATTCTCGACTTCGCTCGGAATGACAAAATGATGCTTCCGCCGTTCTCCATTGTCATTCCGTGTTTCAACGAGGAAGTGCGCATTGGCCAGACGCTGCGCCTCACGCTCGATTACCTCATCGCGAACGCGCCGGAGAGCGAACTGATCGTCGTGAACGACGGGTCAACGGACGCTACGGGAACAATTGCACGTGAAAGATTAAGGTCCGCCCAGATCGCAACGCGTTTGCTGGAAAATTTTCCGAATCGCGGCAAAGGCGCGGCGGTCTGTTCAGGATTGCTGGCCGCGCAAAGACCGATCGGGCTCTTTTCCGACGCTGATCTTTCGACACCGCTTGAGGAGACACCGAAGCTGATCGAACCCATCGCGAATGGCGAAGTGGATATCGCATTTGGCTCGCGCGCATTGGACCGCAGCTTGATCGGGGTGCATCAACCGTGGCGGCGCGAGCAGGCTGGCCGCGTCTTCAATTTGCTCGTGCGACTCGCCACCGGGTTGCCTTTTTGGGATACACAATGCGGATTCAAAGCCTTTCGCCTCGACGCGTGCCGGCCGATCCTCGAAGCTGCGCGAATCCAAGGCTTCGCGTTTGATGTCGAGCTGCTCTATCTTGCGCACCGTGCCGGTCTGCGCATCCGCGAAATTCCAGTGCGGTGGAACCATGCTGAAGGCAGCAAAGTGAGTTTTTTCCGCGACAGCTTGCGCATGTTGCGTGAAGTGATCGCGCTGCGGGCTCACGTAGGGGCGATTTGACCCCGATCGCCCGCGGGCGGTTCGGTGAACCGCCTCTACCTCTTTTCTTTCTCGCGCCGGCATCTAAATTATCTGTTCCGTTTTGTCGCAATCATGCAGTCCTTCCAATTTCATCCTGCGGTCGCGCGGTGGTTCGAGCAGACGTTCGGTTCACCAACCGAACCGCAAATTCGCGGCTGGCCGGCCATTCAATCCGGGCGCCACGCGCTGATTTCCGCGCCGACCGGCTCGGGCAAAACATTGGCGGCGTTTCTCGCTTCTCTCGATGCATTGTTTCGACAGGGCGCGGAACATCGTTTGCCCGATGAAACGCAAGTCGTTTACGTCTCGCCACTCAAAGCGTTGAGCAACGATATCCGAAAGAACCTTCAGGAACCGCTCTCCGGGATTCGGGCGTTGTTGCGCGAAACAAACGGCCGCGAGATTGATGTGCGCGCCGAAGTTCGCACCGGCGATACGTCTGCGACGCAACGACAGGCACTGATCAAAAAGCCGCCGCACATTCTGGTTACCACGCCGGAGTCGCTGTATCTGCTGCTCACCTCGGAATCTGGGCGGGGCATGTTGCACACGTCGCGTACGCTTATTCTTGATGAGATACACGCCGTGGTGGACGACCGTCGCGGCGCACACCTCGCACTAAGCGTCGAACGTTTGGCCGCGCTAGCGCAAGATCCGCTGCAACGAATCGGTTTGTCTGCGACGCAGAAGCCGATCGAAGAAGTAGCTCGTTTTCTCGTTGGCACTCGCCCGGTGGACAACACTGGCAATCCCAATTGCGAGATCATTGACATCGGTCACCGCCGCGAACTGGATCTGGCAATCGAAATCCCCAAATCGCCGCTTGAAGCGGTGATGTCGAATGAAGTCTGGGAGGAAGTTTATCGTGGGCTGGCTGAATTGATTCAGGCGCACCGGACAACTTTGGTTTTTGTCAACACGCGCCGGATGGCCGAGCGCGTGACACATCACTTGAGCGAGCTGTTGGGCGCCGACGCAGTGACATCACATCACGGAAGTCTTTCTGCGAAACTGCGGCTGGATGCGGAAGATCGATTGAAGCGCGGCGAATTGAAAGCGCTCGTCGCTACGGCTTCGCTCGAGTTGGGCATCGACATCGGCTCGGTCGATCTGGTTTGCCAGTTGGGTAGCACGCGATCCATTGCAACGCTGCTGCAGCGGGTCGGTCGCGCCGAGCATAAGCGCGGCGGTTTACCGAAAGGCCGCATTTTCCCGTTGAGCCGTGATGAGCTGATTGAATGCGCAGCGCTGCTGCGTTGCGTAAACCGCGGCGAACTCGATCGGCTGATCATTCCCGAAAAACCGCTGGACGTGTTGGCCCAACAAATCGTTGCCGCGGCCGCAACTGAAGATTGGGATGAGAATGAATTCTTCGACCTCGTCTCTTCAGCATGGCCGTACCGAGATCTCACGCGAGAAGAATTCGACAGCGTCGTGAAAATGCTTGCCGAAGGTTTTAGCACAAAGCGCGGCCGGCGCTCAGCATTGATTCACCACGACGCGATCAACCATCGTTTGCGCGCCCGGCGCGGGGCGCGACTGGTTGCGCTCACATCCGGCGGCGCGATTCCAGACAATGCCGATTATCGTGTGATCCTTGAGCCTTCGGAGACGTTCGTCGGCACAGTCAACGAAGACTTCGCCGTTGAAAGTCTCGCCGGTGACATCTTTCAATTGGGCAACGCGTCATGGCGAATTCTGCGCGTAAATTCCGGGGTCGTTCGCGTGGAGGACGCCAAAGGCCAGCCGCCAGGAATTCCATTTTGGCTTGGCGAAGCTCCGGCGCGGACGGCTGAGTTGTCGAGAGCCGTCTCCGATTTGCGTGTGGAAATCGAAAACCAGTTGTCTGTAAGGGAAGCTGACAGCTTCCCCTACAAAATCGAGGAGCGGCTTGCTAACGAATTACAGTTAGCGCAAAGCGCGGCCGAACAGATCGCCGCGTATTTTGCGGACGCATACCGTTCGTTAGGGGCAATTCCATCGCAGCAAACGTTGGTGATGGAGCGGTTCTTTGACGAATCGGGCGGTATGCAGCTTGTTCTGCACGCGCCGTTCGGCAGTCGAATCAATCGCGCCTGGGGTTTGGCGCTGCGAAAACGGTTTTGTCGCTCGTTCAATTTCGAATTGCAAGCAGCGGCGACCGATGACGCCATCGTGATTTCGCTCGGGACGCAGCATTCATTTCCGCTCGAAGAAGTGTTTCGCTATCTGAATTCCAAAACAGTCCGCGACTTGCTCGTGCAAGCGTTGCTCGACGCGCCGATGTTCACGATTCGGTGGCGCTGGAACGCGACCCGTTCGCTCGCTGTGCCGCGTTTTCGTGGCGGCGCTAAAATCGCCGCGCCGCTGCAACGCATGGAATCGGAAAATCTTTTGGCCGCAGTTTTTCCGGACCAGCTCGCGTGTTTGGAGCACATCGTGGGGGATCGCGAAATTCCCGATCATCCGCTGGTGAAGCAAACGATTGACGATTGCCTCACGGAAGGGATGGATATCGACGGATTGGAAGAGGTCTTACGCAGGATCGAGCGCAACGAGATCCGCTGCATCGCGCGCGATTTGCCGGAGCCGTCGCCGCTGGCATCCGAGATCCTGAATGCCCGGCCGTACGCATTTCTGGACAACGCGCCGTTGGAAGAACGCCGCACTCAAGCCGTTTACACGCGGCGCGCTTCAGACAGAAACGGCAGCGACGGCCTCGGCGTTCTCGACGGCGCCGCGATTGATAAGGTTAAGACGGAAGCCTGGCCCGAAGCGACAAGTGCGGATGAACTACACGACGCGCTGATGCTGGTCGAGGTCATGACGCCGGAGGAAATTCACCGCAGCGCGAGCGAGAATGCGGATCAGTTCATATCGACGCTCGTAGTCGAGAACCGGGCGACGCGTCTGCATGTTTCTTTGGACTGCGGCGATCCGGCAGCCGCCGGACCGCTTTCAAAGCGCGGACATGTCCGCGCACTCCAAAACAGAGCCGCGACGAAAACGTTCTATATCGCTGCGGAACGGCTTCCGATGCTCCGGACGGTTTACCCGGACGCGGTAGTCGAGCCGGAATTGATTTTGCCCGATTCAATGCAGGTAAAAACTTGGGAGCGCGCCGATGCGGTTCGCGAGTTGGTTCGCGGGCGCATGGAAGTTTCCGCACCCGTCACGGTTGCAGAGCTGGCAGATACACTGGTTTTGGAACGCTCGGAAATAGAAGCGGCGTTGCTTGCTCTTGAAACGGAAGGCTTTGTTCTTCGCGGCAAGTTTCACCCGCAGGCAACCGACCAAGAATGGTGCGACCGCAGGCTGTTGGCGCGAATTCACCGGCTCACGATCGATCGGCTACGCGCGGAGATTCAGCCAGTCTCCGTTCACGATTTTTATCGTTTTCTTTTCGCGTGGCAGCGTGCCGACCCAGAACATCGCGTTGAAGGTTTGGAGGGTTTGCAATCGGTTCTGGAACAACTCGACGGTTGCGAGTTGCCACTGGCCGCGTGGGAATCAGCAGTGCTTTCCGCGCGTGTTTCCGACTACGACCCCGAGTGGCTCGATCGGCTTTGTTTTTCTGGTCGTGTCGGGTGGGGACGTTTGAGCGCGTCGCAAAATCCAAACGCAGGCGCATCGGCTCCGCTGCGGACGAGTCCAATCTCGCTTTATCAACGCGAAAATCTCCACGATTGGCTCACATTGGCCCGCCCGAATTCCGAGGTTGAACTTTCGGCCACGAGTCAAGCTGTGTTCGACGCACTGCAAAGCGCGGGTGCGCTTTTCTTCAGCGAGTTGCTCCGACGGAGCGGTTTGTTGCCTTCCCAAGTGGAAGACGCTTTATCGCAGCTTGCGGCGCTCGGACTGGTCACTTCAGATAGTTTCGATGGCTTGCGCGCGCTCCTTGTCCCGTCGAATAAGCGTCCGACGTTCGGGCGAAACATTGCGAAACGCAGGCGCAGAACAAACCTCGCCAGCATCGAGTTTGCAGGTCGCTGGTCGTTATTGCCAAGGAGCAGCTTTGCCGTAGGAGATTCAAACGGCGCAGGCCCGCGCGAAGCCGCCATTGAAAAATTCGCGCGGGTGTTATTGCGCCGGTACGGCGTTGTTTTCCGCCGATTGCTCGAGCGAGAGAGTTTTTCCATCACTTGGTACGAGCTGGGGCGAATTTATCGGCGATGGGAAGCACGCGGCGAAATTCGCGGCGGTTATTTTGTTGGCGGAGTGAGCGGGGAACAATTCGCCTTGCCGGAGGCGATTGGCCTGTTGCGTTCCATCCGCAAGACATCGTCAAATGGCGAGCTGATTACGTTGAGCGCTGCCGATCCTTTAAATTTGCAAGGCATTCTTACACCGGGGGCGCGAATAGCTGCGTTCACCGCAAACCGCATTCTGTTTAGCAATGGATTGCCGATTGCTGCGCTCGAATCAGGCGAGATTCGAAAGCTCGCTGACGAGCATATCCCTGAATTGCAAATCGAGAACGCTCTCCGAGTCGGTAAGCTACGGCCATCGTTGCGGCCGTATTACAAATGACCACAACTGTCGCCTGCGGGGCGACGCGTGCGTTTCGCACAGCGAGACGGCCACAGTTATTTCTTCACGATCTCGGCGTTCTCGATCATCGCGATGCCGCCGCGCTCAGCCATCTTGCCCTTCAGTGTGATCGTCTTGCCGCAATACTCAGCTAACTGATCGTTCATTGGCTTGTGTTGGCCGACGACCAGATAAGCCTTGCCGTCGCTGACGATCCCGACGGGGCCACCGCTCTTGATGCACTTCGCCCCGCAGGATTGCCCATGCTTATCGCCGACGGCGTTGTGATCGACGTAGCACATCATGTCGATTACTTCCCCGGTCACTTCCTTTGAAGCAGCTGTGTCGCTGCCGTGCTCGTGTTCCTGCGCAATCGCCAGCGGCGAGACCGCCAAAGCGGCAGTGAATGTCGCAGCAACTGCAATCTTCATAACTGTAGGTCTGTTGTTTGTTGAATTGAACATAACTAAATGTGAGCGCCTCAGCGCGTTGGTCAATCCGTGCCATTAAATGACGGATGACAAATATCGAGGCAGCTCCGTGATTTGTCATTAGTGCTTCGTCATTCGAACTAAGTCATCATTTTTGTTTCTCGATCAGATCGGCAAACTGGTCGAAAAAGTATGTGGCGTCATGCGGGCCCGGCGCGGCTTCCGGGTGATATTGCACGCTGAAGATTGGTAATTCCTTGTGGCGCATTCCCTCGACGGTGCCGTCGTTCAAGTTAATGTGCGTCACTTCCACTTCGGACGGGAGCGACTCCGCATCTACTGCGAACCCGTGGTTTTGAGCGGTGATTGCGACTTTGCCCGTAATTAGGTCTTTCACCGGCTGATTGGCGCCGCGATGGCCGAATTTCAATTTGAATGTCGATCCGCCAAACGCGAACCCGAGAACTTGATGACCGAGACAAATCCCGAAAATTGGCTTTTTCCCCATCAAATCGTGCACCGTTTTGTGCGCGTAACCGAGCGCCGCCGGATCTCCGGGACCATTGGAAAGAAAAATTCCGTCGGGATTAAGCGTCAGCACTTCCTCAGTGGACGTGGCGGCGGGCACCACAGTCACTTCGAATCCTTTTTGTCGAAGCAGGCGCAGAATATTTTGCTTGATGCCGTAGTCGTACGCGGCAATCCGAAAGCGGATCGGTGGCAAGGCTCGTCCGCCTCCGCCGTCTGGTGGTTTTTGGATCGACCATGGCGCGCTGAGTTTGTCCTCCGGGTCCCAGCGGTAAATTTTCTTCGTTGAGACCTCGCGGACGTAATCCATCCCGACAACGCCCTCTCCTTGGATCGCCCTCTGGATTGCTTCTTCAGCTGAAATTTCTTCGGTCGTGAGGCACGCCTTCATCGCGCCACGCGTGCGCAGATGCCGCGTGAGCGCTCGCGTATCGATTCCTTTCGTGCCGGGGATATTCCAGTTGCGCAAAAAGTCGTCGAGCGACATTTCGGAGCGCCAATTGCTTGGAATCTCAGTCAATTCTTCGATAACGAATCCGCGCACGTGCGGAGAGCGGCTTTCCTGGTCGAGCGAGTTAATCCCGTAATTTCCGATCAACGGATACGTCATCGCCACGATCTGACCTCGATATGAGGGATCGGTCAGCACTTCCTGATAACCGGTCATCGCGGTGTTGAAGCAAATCTCGCCGACGCATGTGCCGGTCGCGCCAAAGGATTCGCCCTCGAAATATCGGCCGTCTTCGAGGGCTATAAGTGTGCGCACGTCACCGCGCAGTATCGATTGTGAGAACGAATTTTCAAATTTGTTGAGCGAAGCGAAACGTCTCTGGCTATGTTAGGATCTTGTCGTTCTGCGCGAAGTGAAGAAAAAAACCCGGATCGAAAAATCGATCCGGGTTTAAATGTTACCCCGCCGATGCCGTTTAGGCGGATCACCCGTTCCCTTTCAGTCACGGGTGGATGACCGTCGCCGCAGGTCTGACTTCCAATCAAGGCCTGCCATCCTCTGCGGGCGACCCAGCCTCCTTGCTTTCTCAATAGCGGTTCGGGAATCACACCTCATAATCTCGAACATCGCAGGGTAAATGTTCGATCCCGAAATCAGAACCAGTTCGGGACCCCTTGAAGAGCCGTCGGTCGAGAGTTGAGAGAAAAGCACTGGTTTTCTTCCCAACCCTCAACGGACGGCTCTCTGCTCTCAAAGAACTATTCCCGCAGCGTCACTCCCAACTCGCGCTTTAGTCGCTCGCGAATCTTCGCGTGCGCCGCGGTCACTTCTTCATTTGTGAGTGTGCGATTTTTCGCACGGTATGTCAATCTATATGCGAGCGATTTTCCGGAAGCAGTCGGAGCTGCTCCTTCTCTGATTTCAAACAGGTCGAACAACTGCACGCTCTCAAGTAACGATTCCGTGGGCTGTTCAATCACGCGCAAAATTTCACCGTGCGTGAATTCTTCAGGAACAATCATTGCGATGTCGCGGGTGATCGCCGGGTAGCGATCCATTCCTCGAAATTTTTTTGCTGATCCGTCTATCGGACAACGATCCAGATTCAACTCGGCAATGAACACCGAACCAGGCGCGCTCGATTTGTCTGCCGAGAGTTGGCCGCCGAACCCGATCCACTCGTCATCGCAGAAAATCTCAACCGAGAGCGCGAAAGCAGGACGTTTCGCCGGCCCGAACGACAGATTTGGGACAATGCTTTCGAGTGTCCCCTTGAGATCAAACAAATCGAGATTTCGTCTCCTCTGCGATCTCCAATTCGACGCGCTCCCGATATTTCCCCACAGTAAAATTCCAAGATGGCGTTCCTCATCCTCAGATGGCGGGAATACACGGCCGATTTCAAAAAAGGAAACACTCTCGGCTCCGGCACGAATGTTTCGTTCGAGGACGTCGACCAAACCGCTGATCAAGTTTGGCCGGAGTGCGACGTGATCTTCGCTGAGCGGATTGCGCAGCTCGATGGCTTGGTTGGAGGACATCGCGCTTCTCGAAATCAATTTTGAGGTCCGCACCTCGGACAAACCAGATCCCGCTAATCGCTGTCGTAGAACGATTGTCTCGAGGTCGTGTGAACGGTCAGCCGCGCTCGTTGGCATAAAACGTCCGCGCGTTCTTCCGGGAATCTTGTCAATTCCATACGCGCGGAGAACTTCTTCGATCAGATCGACGTCGCGCTGCAAATCGCGTCGATAACTCGGAATCTTCCAGATTGGAGACTTGCTCGTGTCGTTGATTTTCCGCAGCCCAAACCGCGTGAGAATTTCGTCAACAGTTTCTGCGTCAATTGCGACGCCGATTACGCGATCACATTTCTCGTAACTCAACGAAACGTCAGCTGCATCGGCCGGAAGTTCGCCGGCGACGTGAACTTGTTTTGCTGGTGTTCCACCAGCGATTTCGCGCATCAATTCGGCTGCGCGATCCGACGCTCGCAAAATCATCTCCGGATCCACGCCGCGTTCGAATCGATAACTCGCGTCGCTTGGCAGATTCAAATCGCGCGCCGTGCGGCGAATACTTGCCGGCAAAAAATAAGCGGCCTCGAGTAAAATATTCTTCGTCGAATCGGTGACACCTGTTTCTTCGCCACCCATCACGCCGCCAATGCCAACGGCCCGCTCCTGATCGGCGATGACACAGTTGTCCGGCTTGAGCGAGTAAGTCTTTCCATCGAGCGCGAGAAATTTCTCGCCGTCACGCGCAAGACGCACATTGATGCCGCCCTTTAATTGGTCGGCGTCAAACGCATGCGTCGGTTGTCCGAGCTCCAGCATCACGAAATTCGAGATGTCGACGATGTTGCTGATCGAGCGAACGCCGACGCTCTCAATTTTCGCGCGCAACCAATGCGGGCTGGGGCCGACATTTACGTTATCGATCTTGCGCAGCGAGAAGAATGGACATTCGCGGATTGCTCCGATGGTTACGCCTGATTTGTTGATCTCAACGTTGGCTTCGGGCGGCGTTGTCTTGAGCTTATTTCCGCTTAGCGCTGCGATTTCACGGGCAAGACCAAAATGGCTCAACAAATCGCCGCGGTTCGGCGTGATCTCGACGTCCAGAATCGTGTCCGCTGAGAAAAGATCAGCGATTGGTGCGCCAACTTTTGCATCGGGCGACAAAATCAATAGCCCGGACACATCTTCGCCGAGGCGGAGCTCGATCGGGCTGCAAAGCATTCCTTCCGAATCGACGCCGCGCAGTTTGCTCTTTCGAATCTCCGTGCCGTTCGGCAGCTTCGCTCCTGGAAGCGCGAGAGGAACTTTGTCGCCGACTTTGTAATTGGTTGCGCCGCAAACGATCTGGCGCTTCGTGCCACTGCCATCGTCCACTTCGCACACTGTGAGCCGGTCGGCATTCGGATGGCGCGATGAAGCGGTGATTTGCGAAACGATCACCTTGTCGATGTTCGGGCCGCGCGTATCGATTTTTTTGATTTCAATGCCGGCGCGAGTCAGCAATTCCGCAATGTCTTCCGGATTTCTTGGAAGATCGACAAACTCGCGCAGCCAGTTAACGGAAAACTTCATGCGAACTGGCGGAGGAACCGCAGATCGTTTTGCCCGAACAGTCGAATATCAGGAATGTCGAACAGAATCATCGCCAGCCGATCCATGCCGAGTCCGAATGCATAGCCGCTCCACTTTTCGGGATCGTAAGCGTTATCGCCACGCGCTTTGTTGACCGCTTCAAAAACGGCCGGATGCACCATGCCGCAACCGGCCACTTCGATCCACTGCTCGCCGCCTTTCAGAGCTTTTGATCGGACGTAAACCTCCAAACTTGGTTCGGTAAACGGGAAGAAATGCGGGCGAAATTGCACTTCGGAGTCGGGACCAAAGAGCTCCCGCAGGAAAAATTCGAGCTCACCCTTTAAATCGGCAACGCTGACGTTTTCATCCACGTACAATCCTTCGATCTGATGAAACTGTGGACTGTGCGTTGCGTCGAGTTCGTCCCGCCGATACGCCGCACCTGGGGAAATCACGCGGATGGGAGGCGGCGCCGATTCCATCTCGTGGATTTGCACGGTGGAAGTGTGGGTTCGCAAAAGTCGACCATCGGGCAAATAAAACGTGTCCTGTTCGTTGCGGGCAGGATGGTCTGCCGGCGTATTCAGTGCGTCGAAGCAGTACCACTCGGTTTCCACATCAGGGCCTTCGGCGAGCGCAAAACCCATTCGTCTGAAAATCTGAATTCCACGCTCGTGCATCTGGTGAAGCGGATGCAGGGAACCAATCTCGTGCGGCGTCCCCGGAAGCGAGACGTCGATCGTCGCAAGCGCGTCGGATTCTTTTTCAGCGCGGACTTTTTCTCCGCGTTCTTCAAGCGCTGTAGTGACGCTGTTGCGCGCTTCGCTAAGCAACTTACCGACGACCGGGCGTTCGTCTTTCGCGAGCGTTTTCATCCGCTCGCCCCAGGCGGAAATGCTCCCGCTTTTGCCGAGATATTTTACGCGGACGCCTTCGAGCGCCTTCTCGTCGCGCGCAACTTCAATTTCGCACAGTGCGTCATCGCGCAGTTGTTCGAGCGGGTGCATGGATTTCGTGAATCGTTAAATCGTTACATCGTTAAATCGGGAAATCGAATCTCGATTCACGAATCTCGATTCACGAATCACGCCGCCTTTTTGTTTTTCTTTTCCAGCGCAGCGCGCGCTTGATCCACAATCGATTTGAATGCGGCTTCGTCGGTGACGGCGAGGTCTGCGAGAATTTTGCGGTCCAAGCCGATATCCGCAGCTTTCAGTCCTTCGGCAAAACGGCTATATGTCATGCCGTTGGCGCGCGCAGCGGCGTTGAGACGTTGGGTCCAAAGATAACGAAATGTGCGCTTGCGAGTTTTGCGGTCGCGATAGGCCCAATACTGCGCTTTCATGACCGCGTCTTTGGCGTAACGAAAAAGTTTTGAGCGGCGGCCGCGGTAGCCTTTCGCCTTTTTCAGCATTCGTTTCCGGCGCGCCCGGCTTGCCGGGGCGTTTGTAGCTCTTGGCATTGTTGTTTTGCCCCGGAAATTTTTCGGGGCTCCTCGTTCAGCGAGCTGTTGTTCCGTTGTCGATCTTTCCGGCCTCGCTCACTGATTCACCCCACGGACGTAGGATAGGCGGAGAGATCGCGGGCCGGAAACTAAATGCTGAACACAAAATGACAAACGCTTTTCGTGGCATGGAGCCAGACGAAATGACAGTATCGACAAACATTGACATCGACTCGCACGTTTTCGGACAACACGACCCGCGCTCAAGCAATTGAGTTGTCGAGGGATGCGATCCGCGCGCAATCACATGCTGTCACGATTATCGCCCTTACTTACGTTGATATCAGGTTCCGCGAGAGTCATCGTTACCAAACGTTTTGCGAGGATGGGCTTGTCCATCGATGTCTTTAAGCGGCCTACATCGCGTCGGCAAGCGTAACCCATCGTTGCCGGATCAGCGATCTCGGCTACAACACGCTACGCGAGGATCTGCCGTTCCAACCGGAGTAATTCGCCCAGCGACCAAGCTTGGAATGGGCAGCCGCGCGGTGTATGCGGGGCTTCGGCATCACAGATTTCCGAGACGTGACCCAAGCCGGCATGATTCAGATGTTCGTAGAGCGGCGGGAGGAATCGTGCACGGGCTTTCTTTTTTGCAGCAGCATTTCCTCCATGCACGCGCACCCACGCCTCGACGAATGGGCCGATCAACCAAGGCCAAACGGTGCCCTGATGGTAAACAGAGTCTCTTGCGCGCGAATCGCCGTCATAGTGCGCTGAATATCCGGCTTGGCCCGGCGCGAGTGAGCGCAAACCGAGCGGCGTCAACAATAGCAATTCGACCGCATCGACGACCTGACGCGCTTTCTCTTTTGACAACAGCATGAGCGGTAATCCGCCGACGGCAAAGATTTGGTTCGGCCGAACTGTAAGATCGACAACGCCGGGCTGATGATCGCAATCGATGACATCGGCCAAATATCCGGCGTGTTCGTTCCAGAATTTGCTTTCGAATGATGCGCGTCCGTCTTCGAAAATTGTTTCCCAGCGTCGGGAGAATTTCGCGCCAATTGCAAGCGCGTTTAGCCAGAGCGCCTGAATTTCCACCGGCTTGCCAATGCGCGGCGTGATTTCGCGTCCATCGACTCGCGCATCCATCCAAGTGAGCTGCTGGCCGTGTTCGCCTGCTGAGAGTAAGCCATCGCGATCGGTACGAATGCCGAAGCGGGTCCCTTCGTTATAACCGGCAAGAATTGCTTCGATTGCTGCGCGCAATTTTTTTGTGTGACAACCGTGGGTAAGCGACGGCCGTTTCTTTGCGGCCAGAACATAATCGTTGACCGCGATGATGTACCAAAGCGATGCATCTACCGAATTGAAGTCCGGTTGCCCGCCGTGATCGGGAAATCGATTCGGCAACATGCCTTGTGAAACAGTTTCCGCCCATCGCAATAAAATATCGCGCGCTTCCTCGAGATGGCCGCTTGCGATGTAGAGCCCGCGCAACGCAATGAATGTATCTCGGCCCCAATCGCCAAACCATGGATAACCAGCGATCAAGGTTTTGCCTTTGCCCCGGTTTACGAGATATGCGTCAGCGGCGCGTTCAAGCGAACTCGAGAAATAATTCCGCCGGGCTTCCTCAATCGTTCTGACTCGGGCATGACGCGCCTCGATAGATTCGATGTCGGTGAGCGCGCGTCCTTCAGCCGCGAGCATGAGCACCGCCGGTTTTTCGGAAAGGGAAAATTCGAAGACGCCGGGCGAGGCGAGATCTTCAGCGGCGCCGAGCCCGCGGGCCTGCTCTTCGGCATACAAGAAATTGCGATACCAAGTCGGCTCATGCGTGTATTTGCCGTTGGAAAATGCGATCACGGCCGGCACACCCTCATAAGATCGAAACGTGACGCGTTCGCCATTGTGTTCGGCGTCGAATTTGAACGCGCTATTCTCATGATGCGTGGAATGAAAATCGCGACCGGACAGAAACGGCCGAACCCTGAGCTTAAGATCGCCTGTAGCCGGGGTCGCTGATCCTGGCTGGCCGGCATCATCAATGCCGGCTATAACCCGCCATGAGATGAAAACCGCCGATTCTCCTTTCGGAACACACAGTTCCTGCTCGACGATGATCTTGTCGGCGATCCTATAACGCCAGCGTGGCCACGGCTCATGTTCGAAAGATGTGACGCGCGAAGCGCCGTCGGGATGAGTTATGTCGGGCCCATAGCGCTGTGACGAAATCGCAAAGGTGCCACGAGGCGTTTCCACCCATGCATCGAATCCATTCGCAAGGACCATTCGTCCTGCTGGCGGCGTCGTTGCTGTCAACAGCAGTGCGTGATAGCGACGCGTGCGAATCCCTGACACTGTTCCGCTAGCGAAACCGCCAAGGCCGTCCGCTTCGAGCCACTCGGCGTTAGGATCAATTGAATTCATCGCGCTCAGTAGAATCGAAGTGAAACAGCAAAATCACGAGAACGAAACACTATTGCGATTGTCAGCATCATAACCTCCGGTCTCGAAGCCGGGATGAAGCGTCTCCCACCATCAACGAACAGCGTTGGGCCGTGGATATGATCGGACTCATCGCTGCCGAGCCAGACTTTCCCACGCCGATGACATCTCCGAGCGGATGTGCCTCAACGCTTGAATTCGCGAATCGCTTCACCCGCACACAGAGACTGCTAGATCGCAGATGTCATCAATGCGTTTCTGCTGTGCGAAAATCGCTGCAAAGGTAGCCTTACCGGCCGGGATCGCGCGGGAATTTTGCGTAGGGCAAGCGCGTGCTGCCGATGAAGAATTGATCGGAGCGAATGTTTTCGGGCGCGAGAAAATCGTGCGTGCCGGATGCCGCAACGATGTCGTCCTGATCGACCCCGTCGCCGCTAATCCCGATTGCGCCGACGAGCACGCCATTACGATACAGTCCAAAGGCGCCAGGAAAAATCGTGATGCCGTTCGGGAGAGCCGATTTGAACCCAGGAGTGGGATCGACCCTGATTCCCGCGGGATCACAATGATTGCCTAACAGGCCGGAGAACTTCTCCTGCTGCCCGTTGAAAGGGCCAGGCGGCTGGCCGTCGATGCCGGGCGGATAATTGCACTGGGAAAGAAAACCGACCGCGCGCACCGACATCGCGACATTGAAGCCGAAGTTGAGAAAGTCGTTCCTCGAATAGTAAACCACGGTGCGCGCTTTTTGCACTGACACGTCCCAGCTGAATAATGTCGCTTCACCGGTACGGAACGTTCCCAAGACCGTAGGCGCAACACCCGGCGCGTTTGGGTTATTCACCACCGTGATGAAAACCTGCATTTGCGTGCCGATAGGCAATCGAATCCCAGCGCGAGTGATCCGTACCCGATCGGCAGCAAAATTGATGATGTTCGTGACTTCTGTCGCAGTCAGTCGCGATTGTCCCTCAATCAAACTGGGAAAAAGCGGATCGGTGATAACCGGCTGCCGGAGTTGGCCCGTCACGCCGCCGAAAGTCGCAACGGGATAAGCAAAAGGCGCCGGCGCGCCAATGAGCGGGTAATTCGGATCTTCATTCCCTCGCAGGATCTTCCTTTTGCTCGCCTTAGGTTTCGGCGCATCCGTGTAGGGAAGTCGGATCCCGTTAATGAACACATTATCCGCGGTGATTGATGCATCAGGCGCAAAGCCTCGCTGCCCCGCAAGCGCGATGTCCTCGTCTTTGTCGGGTCCAGCGATAAAGATGAACGGATTTTCTGCGCGAAAATTGGGGATCGGCCCGGGTACTCCATCTCCTGCCACACCGATGCCGCCGACTAATTTTCCCTTCTTGTAAAGTGGCACTCCGCCGGGCGTCCCATCAAGCGATGCGCCAACTACCGGCTTAATTTGAGGGTACAGAGGCGGGTTGATGGCACCGGGGGTCGGGCTGAACACAATCACGCTACCGGGTCCTCGGAATGTGTTGATATCGGAGAAAAACAAATTCGACAGACCCACTCCAACGAGGGGACCGGGTGCGGCGTTGATGACGCCAGGCGGAAAATGCTGTTGGATAATGAATCCCGCAGTGCGCGACGTGAAACCATTTTGGTTGCTGCTCAAATAGGCCGCTGTGCCAGCCTTTGAGACCGCGGTGGCGACCTCGGGATCGGTCGCTTCGCCACCGCGTACGACCCAAACCGCCAGCACATTCCCTTCGCGGTCGGTCACCCCAATCACACTATTTGGCGAAATTTTTGCCGCGCGTGTGACCGCGTTCTTGATAAT
>JBKOYE010000020.1:0-6143 GCA_046725275.1 Verrucomicrobiota bacterium | reverse complement strand
GCATTCATGCCGTAATAGTCGAATCCTTCGAGTATGCAGTAGGACCCGCTACCAACGTTCTGTAATCTCACTCCTGGATATAACATCGCCCAAGCGAGAAATTGACCGTCATTAGAATAGGCGATCGAGCGGTTTTCCTCCTGACCGTAGCCAAGCAGTGCAATCTCCTGCCAATCGGAGGTCCTGAATAGGTGAATCCAATTTCCTGAATAACCGCCGGCTGCTGCCAGTTCTGTGTCGTCAGGTGAAAAGGCGACGCCAAAGATGAAATCCGTTGTGTCGACGCTACGGACCAGCGACCAATTGGCCACGTTCCACACTTTCACGCTGCGATCGATGCTGCCGGCCACGAGCGTCTGGCCATTGTGAGAAAACGCGACTGAAGTAACGGAGTCGAAAAAGCCTGTCAATGTCCGCAACAATGCCCCATCGGCGGCGCGCCATACTTTCACTGTGTGATCGTCGCTCGCAGACGCAAGCAATCGTCCATTAGGCGAAAAGGCAACCGCGTTTGCGCTCGCAGCGTGACCAATGCCGGTCCAGACAATGCTGGGCGATTCTTGCAGTGGTTCCTTGCCTTGGTAGACATAAAAGTTTTGCGAGCCGACCGAAATCGTACCGGTACGCCGTGCCGATCCGGCGTTAGGCATTACTGAGTAATAAACTGTGCCCTCATCGACAGAACTGATCGTGATCCACGTTGCGTTGCTCGACGCTACGAAAGTGCAGCCTGACTCGTGCTCCACATTGATGAACGCATTGCCACCCTCGGCAGTGAAGGAACGATTTGGAGGCGAGACGCTGACGTCCTGACAGGGAGTCTTTATTTGCTCGCGGACAAGCCCATTTTTGGCTTCGTCCTGTGCGAACGCGACAGCGACAAAAAGCCAGCCCACAAGAAGGGATGACGCTCCCAAACCAAACCGCCCCACTCGCCTTCGGCGCCATACCGGGGGGAATAAAGAAATAATGAAGGATTCAAGATTTGCTCTCATATTGGGTACTTCGAAAATGTCTGGCAGCCGCCGCTTCTCAGAAAAGTAACACGGTCGTTACTTTTCAGCGCGATACTTGGCTTCCTCACGGAGCTTCTGATAGCGCCGGGCCTCCGGATTCTGGGACGCTTGCATTTGTTGCCTTGGCACTCGTGGCGGCCCGTGAACCAGACGGCTCCTGACGACGCGGCCGTCGCACGAGCTCACCGCCGCAGTTTGGACAAACAGCGTTTGCCTGCTCGGCGCAATTCGCGCAATATGTGCATTCGTAACTGCAAATATAGGCTAACCCACCTGCTGTGAGCGCCACTCCGCATTTTTCGCATGCTCTCTCGAGTTCTAATGCCATTTTTCTCGCTTCTATTTGAAGGACTTTCCCGAAACTATCCTCTCTCGATCAGAAGACGCGCAACATCGCTGAGAGACGTGGGTTACCATCTTATCCCCATGCTCACGATGCGCAGACTCGCAGGGTTTAACACAGTCGTCGCGTTCCTTCCCATTTCAGTTCTGGCGCAGGCGACCATCGAGGGACGCGTGGAGCTTCCGAAATCGCGCTCGGCGCCGGTTCAGGCGAAACGGTACGAGATCGTCACCAAGGCCGGAGTTCTTTCTACGCAACCGCCACTGGCAGTGGTCTATCTCGAGGGCAACTTCCCCCGACCAGCGTCGTTACCCTTAAAGGAGGTCGAGCAAAAGGAGTTGACGTTCATTCCAGCGCTCCTGCCGATAGAGGTGGGAACCCGAGTTCAATTCCCAAATCTCGATGACACGTATCACAACATTTTTTCCTATTCGCCCACCAAACGATTTGATCTCGGCCGTTATCGTCCGGAGGAACGGCCGATCCCATCGGTGGTTTTCGATAAACCGGGTTTGGTCACTCTGCGGTGCGACATTCACGAGCACATGCGCGGATTGATCCTGGTATTGAACACGCCGTATTTTGTGATGACGGACACGGCGGGCCGGTTTCGATTAGATAAACTTCCGCCAGGCCACTACACGCTGAAGGCATGGATCGACAGCAGAACAACGCGCGAAAAGCCGGTGGAATTAAGAGACGGCCAAACGCTGCACGTTGACTTGCCATGAAAGCCACGGGTGATACGAGAAGCAAAGAGGTAAGGAGCTTTCGAATTCGATTGTTCGGCGCCATTATGTTGATCGTAGCGACGCTGACTGCGCTCGGGTTTTATTTGGCACAGCGCAGGATCACCGCGGACGCGAAGCGAAACTTGCAGCAGACGTTTCAGACCGAGATTTCTTCGATGCACGAACTCGAGAAACTGCGCCACGTCGCGCTCGCGGACCGCTGTAGCGAACTCGCAGCAAAGCCGCGAATTCATGCCGCGATCGAGGACGACGCCATCGATCTACTATATCCGAGTGCAAAGGAAGAGCTGCGCGATCTGATGGAAGGCGACGAACCGCCTCCAGCACAAGCAGCCCAATCTCTGCACGCCAGATTTTATCGCTTCCTCGACAGCACAGGCAAAGTCATCAAGCCGCCGAATGTTTCGGATGTTGGAGAGCTGGATGCGAAGACCGAAGCCCAACTTTCACTCAACAAATTGCCGGACACACAGCAAACCGGCTATGTCCAATCTGGTGAAAATATCCATGAAGTGATAGCCGTCCCGATATTTTCGACCGACACGGGCGATCTGGTATCCGCGCTCGTGATCGGGTTCAAGCCATTTGAGCCGGAAGACAAACAGACAGGGATGCAAAGCGGCATTTGGGTAGCTGGCAATCTACATTTACCGGCGCTTCCGCCTTCCACGCGGAGTTCCCTGAACGAGAAGATAACAAGTGCGGTTAATGATTCTGAGGCAGACGAAAACTTTTTTCAGGTAGAGGTGGCTGGTGCGCCTCAGCTTTTGTTCTATATGCTGCTGAATCCGGCTTCGTTGTTTCCACCGGCTTACGAGATTTGTGTTCATCCCATCGCTCCCTGGACAGCACAGCTGCATAGTCTCCGCTGGCAAATTGGCGGCGCCGGAGCGCTTCTTTTGTTAGGCGGCTTCGTCGCGAGCCATTTCGTAGCGGTCAGGATGTCAGCACCGGTGAAGAAACTAGCGCTCGATTCGGAAGAAAATCGCGCAGAACGAGAACGCGCCGAGGCCGCCCTGGCATCCACCGCCGAGGAACTGGAGCGCTCCACCAGATACTCAGCCGATGCGTCACACCAGCTGAAGAGCCCAATGACAGTCCTTCGGATCGGTCTCGAATCGCTGCTGGAACGCGAAGGATTTAAGCCGGAGATCTACGAAGAGTTGTCCACTCTGCTTCACCAAACACGTCGGTTAACCGGTGTAATTGACGATTTGCTTTTGTTGTCGCGCCTGGATGCCGGTCACCTTCGAATCGCCTCGACCTCCGTGAATCTTAGCCAGCTCGTCGATGAATGGCTCGATGATCTTGGCGCGTTGCCTGATTCCCCGGACGTGAAGATTGAAAAGGAATTTCCGCGCGGCCTTTTTGTGGCCGGAGAGAAACGCTACACATCGCTCATTGTTCAAAATCTTCTGGAGAACGCGCGAAAGTACAATCGTGTCGGCGGGCGAATTCGAGTTAATGCACGTAGCAATGGCAGCGAGGTCGTGCTGACGATTGGGAACACTGGTCGTACGATTCCGCCCGGCGAAAACATCTTCGAACGGTTCCATCATAGCTCGAGTCCCTCGGCGGCCTCGGGTCACGGGATCGGCCTCAACCTGGCGCGCGAATTGGCCCGCCTGCATCGCGGAGAGTTGCGCCTGGTGCGTTCGGAAAACGATTGGACTGAGTTCGAAGTGCGCTTTTCCGCCGCAAACGGTGTTAATGCAGTTGCATGAAGGCTCAAATCTTCAGCCTGTGCGTTTTCGCGTACACGGCGTGCGCATTCGACATCGATGATGCTCTCGACCGGCTCGACAGCACGCTGACGATCTCCGGGTTTCACGATAATTTCCGCGCGCGATTGAGTGGCACAATCGATCTTGAATTTTATAATTTTCAACAACCGGCGCCTGGTCTTATCGATTCAAACATCGACAATCTCTTCAACCCGCGTCTCACGCTGTTTGTCGATGCACAACTCGGCTCGCGAATTTATTTCTTCAGCCAAACCAGAGTCGATCGCGGATTCGATCCGAGCGATCATGGCGCCCAGGTTCGCCTGGACGAGTATGCTCTTCGACTCACACCGTGGCAGGACGGCCGTTTTACATTGCAGGTCGGCCAGTTCGCGACTGTCGTCGGCAACTGGATCCCGCGGCACTTATCATGGGACAATCCGTTTATTAACGCGCCGCTGGCTTATGAAAATGTGACTGCTATTTGGGACAAATACGCGCCGCATTCCCCCCTTGAGTTCATCTATGCACCTTACTTCTATGGAAAGTACGCGTTTAATCCGGTGATTTGGGGACCCAGCTATGCCAGCGGGATTTCTGTTTCCGGTCGATTGGGGCGATTTGATTACGCCGTCGAAATGAAGAATGCGTCACTCTCCTCGCGTCCCGAATCCTGGTATATTACCGAAAATGGCTTCGAAAATCCGACTTTTAGCAGCCGGGTCGGATTCCGGCCTAACGAAGCGTGGAATTTCGGGTTCTCGGCGAGCGAGGGTCCTTATTTTCGGCGTGAAGCGGAACCGACGCTGCCTCCGGGGCGCGACATCGGCGACTATCGAGAGTTTGTTCTTGGGCAAGACATCAGCTTCGCGTGGCATCACCTGCAACTCTGGGCCGAGTTTTATGAAGCGCGTTTTGAAGTTCCGAACGTCGGAGATGCGGATACGTTCGCTTATTACGTCGAAGCGAAATACAAGTTTACACCGCAGTTTTTTGGCGCGGTTCGCTGGAACCAGCAATTCTTCAACACAATCAGTAATGGCATCGGCGGTAACGAGCACTGGAGTCCAGATCTTGGCAGAATCGACATCGCCGCTACCTACCGCCTCACGACGCACGCGCAGCTAAAATTGCAATACAGTTTTCAGCATGAAACCTCTGCTCCGGGCGAGGACAACCATTTGCTAGCCACACAGTTTACGCTCCGCTTCTAATCGTCCAATGTTGCCGATTAACCTATGAGAATTCTGGTCGTTGAAGATGAAGTGCCCGTGGCGCGGCAAATCGCTGCGGCACTGACTGAGGACGGTCACGATCCGACAGCAGTTCATAGTGGCGAGATCGCGTTAGATGAGGTAAGCAAGAGACCGTTCGACCTCATCGTGCTCGATGTTCGCCTGCCTGGAATCGATGGTTTCGAGCTGTTGCGACGGTTGCGCACCCAACATCTGGCCAGTCGGGTACTGTTGCTAACCGCACGCACGGCTGTCGACGATCGAGTAACAGGCTTGCGACTCGGGGCCGATGATTATTTGCCAAAGCCATTTGCCATGCGTGAATTGATCGCGCGCGTGCGCGCGCTTGGCCGTCGTTATCCAGAGGAACCAGTGATCTCGTTGCACGTCGCCGATCTCACGCTCGACCTGTCCACGCACGATGTTCACCGCGGCGTGCAAAGAATCGAGCTTTCTCCGCGCGAGTTGACATTGTTGAAGGTGCTGATGCGCGAGCCTGGACGCGTGTTCACGCGCACCGAGCTCTGCGAACGCGTGTGGGAGCACGCTCACGAATATGACACGAAGCTCGTTGAAGTGTTCGTTGGTCGACTGCGAAAGAAGCTCGGCGAACCGCCGCTGATTCACACGATTCGCCATGTCGGCTATACAATCCGAGCGCCCAAAGTGAAGGTTCCTGCTCCGCGTAGAGGAAATCGGCCACGGCGAGCGTAACTCTGCCGGCGCTCGCACCTGCCGCTGGCTGCGGCACGTCTCGTAATCCGGCGCGCCCGTCCCTCACATTACGTCGTGAATTGTGGCGAGTTTGTCGCGAGGTGCAAGCTCGCGCCAAGATGTCCCAGGCGCGAGATGATTCCACATGGGGCTCCAACTCTACCAGCTGGCTGCAGCGGATTTTATGGGGATGGCCATGTGGATGATGCGTTGTTCCATCCGCGTACTCGGCTGGGTACCTCCCGGGAACACTGACTAACGACACCAACTCGACCCCCGATACCTATCCGGTCAAGCGAGGCTCGCTCTTTAGGCAGGTAACAAATTGGTAACCTTTCTGCGCATTGCGATGTCGCGTC